>CAZKYJ010000430.1:0-4038 GCA_964556355.1 uncultured Verrucomicrobiales bacterium
ACGACGTCGAGAAGGTCGGAGCGCTTCCTCCCCACCTCGATCCCGCCCGCGCCCGCGCGGTGGAGAAGCTTGATCCGGTGCTCCTCGATCTTGAGAAACCGCTTGTAGAGCTTGATGAGATCGGCCTGGTTCCTCGCCTTGGAACGGGTGCCTCGAAGCTTCTGCTCAGCGTGGGCTTTGACTTTTTCAAGATGGTAGGGCACGGGCGTAAATTAGGGTCGGATTCGCGAGCCCTACGGGTCGCGATGGAAGCGGCAGGCGTCAAGTCGGGACGCCGACCTCAGGATTTCTGCTGCCCGTAATAGGCGTCCGGACCGTGTTTCCGCAGGTGGTGTTTGTCCAGGAGGTGCGGGGGAAGCGGCGTGGCCGAAGGGTTGAGCGCGAGGGTCTCGCGGGCCATGCTGGCGCACACCTCGAGGGCGATTCCATTCTCCAGAGATTTCGCGGCGTCCGCGCCCCACGTGAAGGGGGCGTGGTGGTGCTGGAGGACGGCGGGCATTTTCACCGGGTCGAGCGAAAGCTCGCGGAAGGTGGAGACGATGGCACGGCCGGTCTCCCGCTCGTAGTCCGCGGCCACCTCCTCGGGGGTCAGGCACCGGCAGATGGGAACGCTGCCGTAAAAGTGATCTGCGTGGGTCGTCCCCAGGCAGGGCAGGGGGATTCCCGCCTGGGAGAAGCTGGTCGCGAAGACGCTGTGGGTATGGCACACGCCGCCGATGCCGTCCCAGGCGCGATAGAGCTCGAGGTGGGTCTTGGTGTCGCTGCTCGGTTTCAGCCGGCCCTCGACAACCGTCCCCTCAAGGTCGACGAGCACGATGTCGGTGGGTCGGAGCTGGTCGTAGTCGACGCCGGATGGTTTGATACCGAAGATCACGCGGTCGCGGTCGATGCCAGAGATGTTGCCCCACGTGAGGTGGACGAGTCCGGAAGCGGGAAGCTGGCGGTTGGCATCGCAGACCGACGCCCTGAGTTCTTCAAGCATGATCGGGTGATATTGCTGGAGCTGGCTACGAGCGCTGGTCCTGTCGGAGGGCGATGAGTTCTTTCATGATATGGCCGAGCGAGACGGGGTGGTCCCCGGTTCCGAACGAATCGTGGAGCGTCCGGTAGAGCGGGTAGAGGCGCTCCCGGTAGACCGCCTCGTTCTCGGGGATGGGTGTGTAGACGCGTTCGCGCGTTTTGCAACAGGCTGCCTGCCCCGCTTCGAGGGTGATCTTTCCGCTCGCGGTCGCTCCGAAGAGGGCGGCACCCATGGCGCAGGTCTGCTCGCTGGCGGCGACTTTCATCGGGCGCCCGGTCACGTCAGCGTAGATCTGCATCAGCGTGGGGTTCTTGGTCGAGAGGCCGCCGGTGTTCATCACTTCGGTGACGTCGACACCGTATTCCTCGAGGCGGTTGATGATGGTCAAGGCACCGAAGGCGGTCGCTTCGATGAGGGCGCGATAGATCTCGTGCGCTTCGGTGTGGAGGGTCTGGCCGACGATGAGGCCCGTGAGCAGGGGGTCGACCAGGATGGTGCGGTTGCCGTTGTTCCAATCGAGCGCCAGGAGGCCGTGCTCGCCCGGCTTCTGCTTGCTGTCGGGACATGGCCGCTTCCATGGCCCCGAACTTTTCGCCAGCTGTCGGCCCGTAGCTGTCGGGGACGAGGTGGTTGACGAACCAGAGGAAAATATCCCCGACCGCCGACTGGCCCGCTTCGATCCCGAAATGGCCTGCGGTGACCGAGCCATCGACGATACCGCAGACGCCGGGGATGTCCGCGAGGGGCTGGGAATTTGGCGATACCATGATATCGCAGGTGCTCGTCCCGAGGATTTTTACCAGTGTGCCCGGCTTCACCCCCGCGCCGACCGCCCCCATGTGGGCGTCAAATGCGCCCACGGCGACGGCGGTTCCTTCGCGCATGCCCAGCCGGGCGGCCCACCCGGCGCACAACCCGCCCGCGCGGACGCTGGCGGGGTGCGCCTCGTCGTACAGCCGGTCGCGAAGATCGGCGAGGTCAGGGTCGAGGGCGGCGAGGAATTCCTTGTCGGGCAGCCCGCCCCAGCCAGGGTTGAACATCGCCTTGTGCCCGGCCGCGCAGACGCCGCGCAAAAGTTCGGAAGGAGCCGTGTTTCCCGTAAGGACGGCGGGGATCCAGTCGCAGTGCTCGACGAAGCTGTGGGCGGCCGCGAACACTCGGGGATTCGAGCGCTTGAGGCGGAGGATCTTGCTCCACCACCATTCGGACGAGTAGGTCCCGCCGCATTTTGCGAGGTACTCGGGGCGCATTTTCTCGGCCAGGGCGGTGATCTCCGCCGCCTCGGCGTGCCCGGTGTGGTCTTTCCAGAGCCAGACCATCGCGTCGAGCTCGCCCGCAAACTCGGGCTTGAGCCCCAGCGGCGTGCCGTCTTCAGCGACGGGGATCGGCGTGCTCCCGGTGGTGTCGATGCCGATGCCAATGATATCCGCCGGGTCGAAGCTGGCACGTCGCTGCCGGGCCTGCGCGATGGCGCCGGTGACGATGGCACCGAGGCCGTCGAGGTAGTCCTGTGGGTTCTGCCTGGCGACGTTTGGGTCCTTCGGATCGGTGAGAATGCCCAGCTGCCCGGAGGGGTAGGCGAATACCGTCGAGCCCAGTTCTTCGCCGGTGGAGAGATCGATGAGGAGGGAGCGGCAGGAATTGGTGCCGTAGTCGAGGCCGAGTGCGAACATGGGGATGGGGTAGGGTTTAGGGTGTTTGGGGAAAGGCTTTCTACGGCGTCGCCGTTGGCGTATCAAGGCGATTCGGAGATATTCTGTGAAGAGATCGTGCGTAGGTTTCACTGCCATGACCGCAAGAATTGTCGCCTGTTCTCTCCTCATCGCCGCCGCGCTCGGCGGCGTCGCCCCGGCCGAGGACGGCCGCCCGAATATCGTGTTCGCGTTCGCCGACGACTGGGGCCGGCATGCGGGTGCCTACGGGACGCCGGTGGTGAAGACGCCGACCTTCGACCGGTTGGCGGGCGACGGGGTGCTCTTCGAAAACGCGTTTGTGGCGGCGCCGTCGTGCACGCCAAGCCGGAACGCGATCCTCACCGGCCAGTGGCCATGGCGGCTCCACCAGGGGGTGAACCTTTGGAGCGGGTTTCCCGACGTTGTCGTTTTCACGGATTTGCTGGCGGAGGCGGGCTACCACGTGGGGCACTGGCGGAAGGCGTGGGGGCCGGGGAAGCTGGAGTTCGGCGAGCGGAAGACGAACCCCGCGGGCAAGTCCTACAAGGGAACGGAGGCATTCTTCGCGGCTCGGGCCGACGACCAGCCCTTTTTCTACTGGTTTGGCACCAGCGATCCGCACCGTTCCTACGAGAAAGGAAGCGGGGAGGCGAGCGGGATGGATCTGGCGGACATCGCCGTGCCGGGCTACCTGCCGGACGACGACGTCATCCGGGGCGATATGGCCGACTACTTCTTCGAGGTCGAGCGCTTCGACCGGGAGGTCGGCGCACTGCTCGCACGGATCGAGGCGATGGGGGAACTGCAGAACACGCTCGTGGTGATGTCGGGGGACCATGGGATGCCGTTCCCCAGGGCGAAGAGCAATCTCTACGATAGCGGCGCGGCGGTGGCGTTGGCCGTCAGGTGGCCGGCGGTGGCGCCCGCCGGACGCCGGGTGAGCGACTTCGTCGGCCTCGCCGACCTGGCGCCGACGTTCCTGGAGGCGGCGGGGATTCCGGTGCCCGAAGTGATGACGGCGCGCAGCCTGATGGGGATCCTGAAATCGGAGGCCTCCGGGCAGATCGAGGCGGGCAGGGATCACATCATCGCCTGTAAGGAACGCCACGTGCCGGGCCAGGAGTCCCCGCAACCAGGCGGCTACCCCTCGCGGATGATCCGGACGGCAGAGTACCTCTACATCCGAAACCTCTATCCCGATCGCTGGCCAAACGGCGCTCCGGATGGGGCGATGACGCTCCTCGGGCGCGAGCTCGCCGATACCGACGGCGGGCCGAGCAAGAGCTTTCTCGTCGGGCACCGCAAGGATCCCGGGGTGAAGCGTTTCTACGACTACGCCTTCGC
>CAZKYJ010000430.1:4048-5125 GCA_964556355.1 uncultured Verrucomicrobiales bacterium
GTCCGCTCGAGGAACTCTACGTCATCGCCGATGACCCCGACCAGCTCACCAACGTGGCGGAACAATCCGCCTACGCTGATGCGAAGCGCGAACTGTGGGCGCGCCTCGAATCTGAGCTCCGCCAGACGGGCGATCCCCGGATACTCGGCGGACCGGAAGCCGAGCTCTTCGACCGCTATCCCTACGTCAATGCGGCGAAAGGAAACCCGATCTGGCAAGAGTTCGTCATGCCGTCGCACTAGCCGATGGAGAGGAGGGGCGCTAGAGGATGACGAGCTTCGTCGAAATCACCCCGTCAAGTGCTTCGAGCTCCGCTTTGAGCGACTTCGGAGGGGCGGAATCGAGGTTCAATACCGCGAGCGCCTGCCCGCCTTCGACGTTCCTCGAGAGGGACATCTGCGCGATGTTGATCCCGTTCTCCCCCAGCAACGTCCCCACGCGTCCCACGATCCCGGGGGTGTCGTCGTTCTCGACGAGGAGGAGCGTGCCCTCCGGCTCGGCCTCGACATTTCGGCCGTTGATGCGGACGATTCGAGGCGTCTTCCCAAAAAACGTTCCCGCGATCGTCGCTTTGCCGTCGGCGTTGCCCGCACTCACTTCGATAAGGTCGCTGTAGTCTTGCTCATCGGGGACGCGCGACTCGGTGAAGCGGAGCCCAAGGTTCTCGGCGACCGACGGCGCGTTGATGTAGTTGACCGATCCGGCGGTCGCGGTCTTCTCGAGGTAACCCTTCAGGGCGCTGCGGGAAATGAGGGTGGTGTCGAGATCGGAGACTTTCCCCGAATAGTTGACGCGCAAGACGTCGCTCCGCTTCGGTGCAAGCTGGGACAGCAGCGAGCCCATCGATTCCGAGAGCGCGAGGTACGGTCCGACCTGCGCGGCGGTCTTCGCGTCGATGCTCGGCGTGTTGACCGCGTTGACCACGGCGCCCTCGACGAGGTAGTTCCGGATGGCGCGGGCGATCTCGATACCGACGTTCTCCTGCGCTTCGGCCGTCGACGCGCCGAGGTGCGGGGTGAGCACTCGATCGCGGCTATCTGCGCCTCGGCCAGACTTGCCTGGGCAGGCGGTTCGTTG
>CAZKYJ010000431.1:0-5110 GCA_964556355.1 uncultured Verrucomicrobiales bacterium
CTCGGCGCCCATGGCGGTCAGGCCCTGCAGGTGGAAGTCGATGTGCTCTTCTTCAACGCCGAAGCGGACGAGGGCACCTACCGGATCTTCTTCCGGCTCGAGGACGACCGTGGGAACCCGGTCGTCCTCGACTCCGGGGGAACGGGGGCGGCCAGCCCGGCACAGACCATCACCTTGGCCGCCAATGGGAGTACGTCCCGTACCTTCACTGCCGAGCTCCGTCCCGGCGTCCTGCTCGACCCGCAGGTCGACTATCATGTCCGCGCCATCCTCCAGGAGCGCTACTTCGTCAACGTCGGCGGATCTCCCAGCTTCGTCTATGAGGACCGTCAAGGGCTCGACTCCGACGAGGTTCGCCTCATCCATTTCCCCAGCCGTGATCCCAATGACCCACTGGTGAATACGGTCGCCGAGCTTACGTCGGTCGATTTCACCCGGCGGCACGCCCTGGCCACCGCGCCGAATATCGCCGGCTTCCGCGCATTCGTTCTGTTCACGCTGACACGCTACGATGCGTGGACGTCCGGGGCGCCGTCCACCGATCGCAACGTCGAGGTCACGGTCCGCTACCAGCTCCGCGACGCCACCACCCATGTCCCGGTTCCGCTCGCCAATGCCGATGCATCCGGATGGGGGGCCTCGACCTTCACCGCCACCGTCGACCGCTTCGTCGCCGGCACCCCCACCGCGCCCGCCACCGTCAACCGGAGCCACTTTTTCAACGTCGAGCCCGCCACCGGCGCCGGCCTCGACCCCGACGCGACCAACTACTATCTCGCCACCGAGATCGCGCACCGGGAGTCCGTCGAAATCCGCACCGGCAACCGCGAGGGGTCGGACGATGTCCAGCTCCTCTATTTCAATGGCACCCTGCGGTTCGCCACCACGAACACCACGTTCACCACCATCACGAACAACCCGGTCAACGACATCGTCTCCACCGGCGTCGGCACCGTCGATACCGATCTCGATGGTGTCGCGGGCTTTCTCAGCTCCCAGCCTGACTACACCTTTGATCCGGCGCAATCGCTGCGCGTCCGACTCGGCAGCGACGGCGTCGCCACCGTCATTGGTCCCGTCGGTGTCCTGGTCGATTCGCCGCCCAACTCGAACGAAGACGTTTTTGCCAACGTCGTCTTTTTCCGCTCCGGTCTCCAGCTCACCCACGACGATGGGCTCGTGGGTGGCCTCAGCGTCCAACTTCCCGCCGGCATGGGGGTGGCCGATAGCGCCGACGCCATGGTCTTGGAACCCTTCATCAACTTTCCGGGCAGCCACCGCCTCAATGGCAACCTCGAGCCGCTCTTCGCCCAGATCGATTACACGGCCCCCGGCGGCGGATCGTTCTTCGTCCAGGAGGAATCGAAACCCGTCCTCTTCGAATGCGCCGCCCTCGAGTGGGAAACCGGCACCGGCACCTTTACCGTCGTCCAGTCCGACATCTCGGCAGCCCGCTTCAACCGGGGCGATGAAACCGAGACATTGGAGGGGCTTGGCCTCCCGGTCAGCCAGTATTACAAGAACTCAAACGATGCGTATTTCGCGGGACTGACCACCGTGGATTCCGGGCTCGAGATCACCGCCGCCGCCGACCGCTCGGCCAAGATGTCGGTCACGCTCAATATCGACGATCTCGGCCTTTACCAGGCACACTTTCCCCACGACGCCGGATTCCTCGGATCCGCTGGTGGCAATCTGACCATCACCGATGACCTCAGTTCCGGAACTCTCATCAACGTGGGGCAGGTGACCGTTCCCTTCGCCACCGACTGTGCCGGTGCCGAGTCGTGCTTCGCCTCCACCGCCACGCCGGGCCTTTTCCAGGTCGATCTGCTCAGTGATGTGCTCGCCTTCACTCCCGACGGTGGCCTGGTCGGTGCCGGCACGCTCACCGGGAACCGATCGCTGCGCTGGGGGTTCCGCGGTGAAAGCGCGGGTGTCCAGCGGTTCGCCCATTCGACGAGCGACTTCGCCACCGGCCAGCTCGTCATCCCCGGCAGCCACATCCCCCGCCGTTCGCTCATCACGAACATTGCGGAGATCGGCAAACCCGACGAGCTCCTCCTCACGGCCAACGCCAGCGGGTCGATCAGCAACATCGAATTCCCGAACCCGGGCGTCCTCGAGCGTCCCGGGTCGCCCGCCTACATCGCGGGCCTCGCCCTCCATCCCGGCCTCAACCTCCGCACCATCGCCGTCTCGGGTACCGTGACCTGTGACTCGCTCCTCGGGGATGCCACCACGCCCATCAGCTACCCGCTTTCCGACTGTTCGCGCTACTACGTGCGGGAGGGGGGGATCTCCGGCGTCCACCAGGCCGACGGATCGGCCAATCTCGGCACCAGCCTCCTCTACGGCTACCCCATCACGCTCGACTCGCTCCTCCTCAGCTTCCGCGTCAGCGAGAATCTCGCCTCCGCCAGTAGCGGATCGCTCTTCCTCCCGTTCCCCACCGAAGAGACCTTCGCGTTCGAGAAACTCCTTTTCGACTGCCTCGGTGGCCTCCGGGCCGCCTCGCCACCAGCGGCCGCCGGCCTGGCCACGCTCGACCATTGGGAAGGCGCCCAGATCGATCCCCAGGCCATCAGTTTCGGCGCCGGCGTGGAGCCCGCTTGCCCCGACAGCCCGCGCGACCTCCTCATCGGCGTCAAAGCCTTCGCGTCCCACTTCGACGTCCCGTTCTACGGAACCCTCGGCTTCTCCCCCTCCGGCGCCATCCTCGCCGCCGCCGACCCGTCCGCCACCGGGGTCGATTCGCGCCTCTCCCTCCCGAACTCGCTCACCTTCGCGGGGCCCGGCAACGAGCGCTACACCCTGACACCGCAACAGGGTGCCTACTACAGTCGCTTCGGGGGAGCGGATCCCGGCTACCTCAACGTCTTCGGCTCGCTCGACGTCGCCTTCTTCCGCAATATCGGCGTCCACCTCGGCCTCCGGGGGATCGGGGGCGACGTCCTCAGCCCGCTCCGGCTCACCGTCTCCTTCGAGCTCGGCGGGCTCGATCCGACCTACGTCGGATTCGACCCGGGAAACCTCGGCTTCACCGGCAGCCCGTCCACCCATTTCGACAATGGCGGCGCCCATCCGCCCGTCGCCGAGCACTCGTGGCTCGATGTCATCGACTTCGACTACCCGCTCGACTGGGACGATACGCGCCGCTCCTTCCGATCGCCCGGGCCCCAGACCACCGATCTCGCCGTGCTCGAGGGTGAGCACCAGGTCCGCTTCCTCAGCGGCGAGCAGGCCGACATCAAGTTTGGCGTCCTCTACGATGGGCTCCCCGAGATTAACCTCGCCGGCGTCGCCTACGATATCGCCGGCGAGGGTTCCGGCGTGCTCCAGTCGGTGCGCGACGCCGCCACCGATGCGGTCGCCGACGTCCTCAACGAGGGGCTCACCCAGTTCGATGCCCTCCTCGCCGACGTCCCCACCGAGCTCGTCGCGACGGTTCTCGCGGAGCGGCTCGACGGCCTCTACGGCGCTCTCTACGACGACATTGCCGTCGCCTACGCCGACCTCCCGACCTTCGATCTCCCCGGCGACGGCTACCGTGCTGCCATCGATGCCCGCATCCGCGGCCTGGTTCCCGGTGCCGCCGCGGGTGGGGGAGTGGCCCTCCCGGGCGGCGGTGCCCCGCCGGTCGAGAGTATCCTCGCCCTTCTCAACACCGACCTTCTCGGGAGCATCGAGTGGGACACCCCGGACGGCGCCGACTTCTCGGTCGAGGGCTTCGGGCTCCTCGCCGACATCGATTCCCGCCTCGCCACGCTGGAGAACGCGATCCGTGCCCTCGTCGGGGATCTGCCGCTCGATGCGCCGGGAGGTACCCCGGTCAACCTCCCGCCGATCCCGGATCCCGCCACGTTCCTCGGGAACCTCCCCAACATTGCGACCCCGGGCCTCTTCGTTTTCGACGAAATCACCGGGCAGTTCATCAATGTCCAGCCCCTCATCGAGGCGCTCCTCGGCAACCTCGCCGGCGATCTCCTGGCGACCCTCGAAGCAGTCCATGGCGACCTGCTCCCCAACCTCCAGCCGGAGATCGACGCCTACCTCGAGCGCATGCGGCCGGTCATCGAGCGGCTCCAGGAAAACCTCGCCCGCCTCCGCTCCGAGATCTCCCGCATCCGCCAGCGCCTTGCCACCGGGCTCGATATCGAGCAGCGCATCCGGGCCATCGTCGGGGCCATCGGCAATCCCAGCGCCGCGCTCGAAGCGGTCGTCGACCAGATCGCCGACCGCGTCGGGGACGAGATCGCCCGCCTCCTCGACCAGGAAATCCCGTTTCCCGAGCTCTCCCGCGACGAGTTCATCGCCCTCGGCCGCCGCCTCACCACGGACCGTCTCGTCGGCTCGGCCATCCTCCCCGACATCGGCGCCATCCTCCGCGCCGAGCTCGCCCCCTACGAGGATCTCATCTATACCAACATCGACAGCCTCTTCGCCCAGGTCAACGAAGCCATGCGCGACCTCTTGACGGAGTATCTCAGCGGCGTCGATCTCACCTCGGCCAACGAGTTCATCGGCGAGCTCAACGGCATCGTCGGGGGAGGGGAGCTCCAGGGCTACGCCAGCATCCGCGGCGACACCCTCCGCAAGCTCCGCCTCGATCTCGCCGCCGAGCTCAACGTCCCCGACACCTTCGCCTTCGATGGCTATATCGAGGTCAACCAGGAGCGGGCCGGCAACCACGTCGAAGTCCTCATGGGTGCCACGCAGGTCCCCGTCGGCTGGTCGCTCGCCGACGATGACACCGCGGTGGATGTCGACCTCCGCTTCGGTTTTAATCCCTCCCCGTTGTTCCCGACCGACATCGGCGGGGGCATCGACCTCGCCGCCGGCAAGCTCGGCTTCTCCGAGTTCGATATCACCACCTTTAGCGCCTTGGCCGCCATCGGGCAGGGCAACAATTACCTCGGCGCCGGCGCCACGCTCGAGTTTGACAGCACCGAGCTGGAGGGGGCGTTTTTCTTCGGGCAAGCCGATTCCATGGAGCCGCTCGACCGCGTCGCAGGCGATGCCTCGCAGGTCGTCGGCGACGTCGCTCCCTTCGTCGGCGGCTACGTCTACGGGCGCGGCCACATCCCCATCGTCGGCGGCAGTTGCTTCT
>CAZKYJ010000432.1:0-5101 GCA_964556355.1 uncultured Verrucomicrobiales bacterium
GGAGACCGGCTCGTCGGCCATGAGGAGTTTGGGTTCCGGGGCGAGCGCCCGGGCGATGGCGATCCGCTGGCGCTGGCCGCCGGAGAACTCGTGCGGGTACTTGCGCAGCGCGCGCGGATCGAGGCCGGTCTTGGCCATCAGCCCGGCGACGTGTTGCTGGAGCGCCGCGCCGGAGAGACCGGGGTGACGGGTGCGCACGGCTTCACCGAGAGTGCTCGCCACGGTCATCCGTGGATTGAGCGAGGCGTAGGGGTCTTGGAAGATCATCTGAAAGTCCAGGCGCCGCTTGCGCAGATCGGATTTGCCAAGCTTCGAGAAATCGGTGCCATCTAACACGACCCGCCCGGAGGTCGGGGGGATGAGCTGCATGACCGAACGGGAGAGTGTCGACTTCCCACAGCCGGACTCGCCGACCCGGCCGACGATTTCTCCTTTCTCGACGGTCAGGGAGACATCATCGACCGCTTTGAGAACATTCCCTCTGGCATCGGTGAAATGGGTGGAGAGGTTTTCGATTTCGAGATAGGACATGGGAAATCAAGTTGTCAGGGTTCGGTTTTCAGGAAGAGGAGCGTCCGGGTAAACGCGGCATCAACTTGACAAAGAGGAAGACAGTTGGGGAGGTAGCCCCCGCGCAAACGAGATGCCGTGCCGTAACCGAGCCGCCCATGTCTCGCTTTCGCACCCGCCCTTGAAAGGAGAGCGGCGAATAGGGCGGTGACCCCGATAGCAATTGAGATGGACGTCGCTTCAACGGGGCCTGGGTCGAGAGAGAAGCCCATTCCTCCAGCTTCCGCGTTGGGTGAATGGCTTTCGATGAATCGGGACAAATTCCACCCGAGATACAAGGGGAAGCACGTGGCCCCAAGCGAAGCCACATACAATCCTGATACCGTGGCGGAAACGAAGTTATTCCGGCGATCAGCAGTCGGGTCCATCTCCTGGAGACCAAAAGTTAAGCTTTGACACATCCCACGCAGGCCTGTGCCCAATGACCGGGGGCAATTTCTTTGAATTCGGGACGGGTCTGTTCGCAGGCGTCGCACTTGCCGGATTCTTGGCAGCGCGGGGCGAAGGCGCAACCGGGGCTGAGCGAGGTGAGGTCGGGCGGGGAGCCGGGGATGGTGTAGAGGGCGGCGTCTTTTTTCTGGGTGGCGGGGATGCTGGCTTGCAGCGCCTTGGTGTAAGGGTGGATGGGGTTTTCGAAGATCTGGTCGGTCGGGGCGCTTTCCACGAAGCGGCCGGCGTACATGACGTTGATGGTATCGCAGACCTCGGAGACGACGGCGAGATCGTGGGTGATAAAAATCACGGCGGTTCCGAGGTCGCGCTGGCGCTGCTTGATAAGTTCGAGCACCTGTTTCTGGATGGTTACATCCAGCGCGGTGGTGGGCTCGTCGGCGATGAGGATCTCCGGCTCGGTGATGAGCGCCATGGCGATCATCACCCGCTGCCGCATCCCTCCGGAGAACTCGTGGGGGTACTGGTTGATCCGTTTCTGGGGATCGGGGATGCCGACCTCGGACAGGGCGGTGATGGCCTTCTGGTAGGCGAGCGCCTTACTGATCTCGGGCTTGTGGATGCGCAGCGGTTCGATGATCTGGTCGCGCACCCGCATGTAGGGGTTGAGCGACGTCATCGGGTCTTGGAAAATCATGCTGATTTTCCCGCCGCGGATCTCGCGGAGTTCGGCATCGGACGCCCTGAGGAGGTCGGTCTTGCCGTCGAGAATCGCGGTGCCTCCCTCGATTTTGCCGGGGGGCATCGGGATGAGCCCGAGCATCGAGTAGCAGGTGACGCTTTTGCCGG
This sequence comes from uncultured Verrucomicrobiales bacterium, assembly GCA_964556355.1. Classification (GTDB taxonomy): domain Bacteria; phylum Verrucomicrobiota; class Verrucomicrobiia; order Verrucomicrobiales; family DEV007; genus CAZKYJ01. Next base: position 1,810 of record CAZKYJ010000432.1, read on the forward strand.
ATCCGGACTCACCGACGATGCCCAAGGTTTGACCGGGCTCGAGCGAGAACGAGACCCGGTCGACGGCGCGAACGATTCCACCGCGGGTGTGGAAGTTACACGTTAGGTTTTCGACTTCGAGGAGGGGCATGGGCCTTAGTCTTTGGAGGATCTCACGTCGAGGGCGTCGCGGAGACCGTCGCCGACGGAGTTGAGAGAAAAGAGGGTGAGGGCGAAGAAGAGGGACGGGTAGACGAGCATCCAGGGGGCGGTCTCCATGTTCTCGGCGCCCTCTTGGATCAGGACGCCCCATGAGGCGGCCGGCGGCTGGGTGCCGAGGCCGATGAAAGAGAGGACGGCTTCGAAGAGCATGATGGCCGGGATGGTGAGGGTGGCGTAGACGATGACGGGACCGAGCACGTTCGGGACGAGGTGGCGGAAAATGATCACCGGGGTCGTGAGCCCGAGGGCGTGGGCGGCTTCGATGAACTCTTGCTTTTTCAGGGACATGACCTGGCCGCGGACGATGCGGGACATGGTGAGCCACTCGACCGCGCCGATGGCGGCGAAAAGCAGGAGCATCTTTTTCTCGGGCGTGTCGAGGATGGGCTCGAGGACGACGGTGAGGAGGATGACGAAGACGATGAACGGGAGGGCGTAGAGGATGTCGACGAAGCGCATCATGGCGGCGTCGATCCGTCCCCCGAGGTAGGCGGCGGTCGCGCCGTAGCTAACTCCGATGATCACGGAAACGAGGGTGGCGACCAGGCCGACCGCCAGCGAGACACGGCCTCCCTTGAGGATCCGGATCATCTGATCGCGGCCGAGGGTGTCGGTGCCCATCCAATGGTCAGCGCTCGGCCCGCGGGCGCCGAGCTCGAGGTTCTGCGCGGTGCCATCCACGGAGGAGACGGCCGGAACGATGACGCAGAGGCCGAGGATGACGAGGAAGATGGCGAGGCATACCAGGGCCAGCTTGTTCTTCAGCAGGCGGAACCAGGCGTCTTTCCAGAGCGACTGGCCGGCCTGCGCCTGGGAGGTGGCGAGGTGTTCGATCTCCTCGGGTGAGGCGGGGAGTTTGAAGGAATCTGAAACGGGCATGATCGACGCTAGTTTCCGGAGAACGTGAGACGCGGGTTGAGGAGGATCTGGACGAAATCGACGGCGAGGTTCAGCACGACGATGGCGGCCCCGTAGACGATGACCGTCCCCTGGACGAGGAAGTAGTCGCTGTTGAATGCGGCGTCGACGAAGTGCTGGCCGAGGCCGGGGATATTGAATACTTTCTCGATGACGAACGATCCGGAAATGAGGCCGGCGAAGGCGGGGCCGAGATAGGCGACCACCGGAAGGAGGCCACCTTTGAGCGCGTGGCGGAGGACGATGCTGTGGCCGGGGACGCCTTTCGCCTTGGCCGTACGGATGAAGTCCTGGTTGAGGATCTCGAGCATTCCCCCACGGGCGAGACGGGCGATGTAGGCCGCGTAGTAAAGACCGAGCGTGAGGCAGGGGAGCACCCAGTCGGTGCTATCGTACCATCCGGTGGCATTGAACCAGTTCAGTTTGATCCCGAAGACGAGGGCGAGGATGGGGCCGAGGACGAAGGTCGGTAAGCAGATTCCGATCATCGAGAGCGACATCGGGACGTAGTCGAGGGTGGTGTTCTTCTTGACCGCCCCGATGATGCCGATCGGGATCCCGATGACGAGGGCGATGGTCAGGGCGATGAGTCCGACCGAGGCCGAAATAGGCAACGCGTCGCCGATGATATCACCGACCCGCCGGCCTTCGTACTTATAGGAACTCATCAGGTCGCCGTGGGCGAGGCGACCGAGATAGTGGGTGTATTGAAAGAAGAGTGGCTTGTCCAAACCGGCCTGCTCCTCGAGTTTGGCGAGGATGTGGGGCGAGACGGCACGCTCCTTCGAGTAGGGGCCGCCGGGAGCCATGCGGACGAGGAAGAAGGTGATCGTGACGATGGCCCAGAGGACCACGACGGACTGGAGCAGGCGGATAGTGAGGAAGCGGGCCATCGGCGGGTGGGGTCAGGAGCCGGGGGTGATGGTTCGGGGCAGAGTGGCCCCGCTGGGCTCGACGTCGAGGTACTTGTAGTTGTAGTTGTCGAGGAGCTTCGGTGCCCACCCCTTGACGTCGGGGTGGACGAGGTGCTTGGAAACGTACCAGTAGAACGGGATGATCGGGGCTTCTTCGAGCATGATCCGTTCGGCCTCCTGGAGGGTGGCAAAGCGCTTTGCCGGGTCGGTCTCCTGTCCGGAGCGGGCGAGGAGTTCCTCGTAGCGGGGATCCGACCATCCGGTGCCGTTATTGGGATCGCCCTCCTGGAGGATGGTTAGGAAGGTGATCGGGTCCATGTAGTCACCGATCCAGCCACGGCGTCCGATATCGAAGTTGAGGTCGCGGATCGAGTCGTTGTAGACGCCCCACGATTGGTTGCTGAGTTCGATATCGATGTTGAGAAACCTCTTCCACATGTCCTGGATGGCCTCGGCGATCTTGCGGTGCGACTCGTGGGTGTTGAAGAGGAGCTTCATTTTCGGGAAGCCCTCGCCTCCGGGAAAGCCCGCGGCGGCGAGCTGGGCGCGGGCGGCCTCGGGGTCGAAGCGGAGGACATCGGGTGGGCGGTAGCCGTTCTCGCCGGGTGGCGGGGGGACGAACCCGTAGGCCGGGATCTCGCCGGCGCGCGTGATGCTTTGGGTGATGGCCTCCCGGTCGACGGCGAGCGAGAGCGCGCGGCGCACCTCCGGTTTGTCCAGCGGGGGTCGGGTGGTGTTGATCACGTAGTAGTAGACGCACAGCCAGGGCTCGAGATGGATGAGGTCGGGATGGTTTTTCGAGTACCACGGGATCTTGTCGAGCGCGGTTTCCTTGGTCACGTGCACCTGGCCGTCCCGGAACATCCGTTCCTCGGTCGAAGGGTTCTCTACCGGGAAGAAGTGGATCCCGTTGAGCTTCACGTTTTCGACGTCCCAGTAGTAGGGGTTCTTCGAGACCTTGATGATGTTTTTGAACTTCCACTCGTCGAGGGCGAACTGGCCGTTGCCCACGAAGTTCTCCGCGCGGGTCCACCCCGTCGCCCGCTCGTCGATCTTGCCGTGGGCGAGGATCGTCGCCTGGTGCACCGGCCAGAACGCGTAGTGTTTCAGCATCGACAAGAAATAAGGCGTCGGGCCGGTCAACGTGTAGTGGAGGGTGTGGTCGTCGAGCGCTTTGACCCCGACGGATTCGAAGTCGGTGGTCACCTCTTTATTGAAGTCTTCCGCCCCTTCGATGATGTAGAGCATGGGTGAGAAAT
>CAZKYJ010000433.1:0-5094 GCA_964556355.1 uncultured Verrucomicrobiales bacterium
CGGTGAACACACGATCCGCTGGCTGCGCGAAAACTGCAAAGAGAGCGCGCGGGACGAGCTGGCTTCGCATGCGCCGCTCACCCTCCACCAGGTGGAGATTTTTATCGAGGACGGCAAGATGGTTCGCGACGATGACCCGATCGCGTCGGGGGAGGGCGCGGGGAGCTGAGAAATTTCCGCTTGCGCCCCGCGCGCGATGGGGGAAAGTGCCCGCCATGTCGCTTTCTGCGCTCGTCATTTCCAAATCCGTCGCCGTCAAGGCCGTAGCCATTCTTGGCTCGGCCGTGGGGCGGGGGTTCGGATGTTGATGCGACAGGGAGCAGCAAGTCAGAACACACCACCAACCCACGGCCGGCCGCACCGGACTCCGTGGGTTTTTTCGTTTCGGGAAGCTGCGGGGTGCGGGAGGTCGGTCGGAACCACACCCAGACCACACCGATGCATTGGAACAACCACGCGATGACACTGCCGGGGCTCGCGCCACCGGAGGACGCAGATCACGAACCGAACCCCCGCTTTAGCCGCCCGCCGCAGCCCCCCGAGCAGCGATCGTTGCAGGTGCATGGCGCCTTCGCCCTGCCTTTTCTCCGACGGGGTGCCACCGTCCTCGATCTCGGGTGCGGCTCCGGCGCCGTCACCACCGACCTGGCTCAGGCCGTCTTTCCCGGCACGGTTTGGGGGATCGGTTGGCAGCCGCACCAGGTGGCGCAAGCGCGGCGGCGCGCCGAGTGCTTGGAAAGGGTCAATACCTCATTCGTCTTCGCCGAAGACCGCATCTTGCCGTTTCCGGATGCCACGTTCGATCTCGTCTTCTCCCTGGAGCTGTCGGGCGGCGGACTTCCCGCTTCGGTTCCCTGGAGCGAGCTCCGGCGCGTCCTCCGGCCCGGCGGTTTCTTTGCGGCGGCCCTCTCCGACTGGGAAAGCGTCCGGTTCGAATCTTCGTGCGCCGGCGTGGGGCGGGCACTTGTCGTCTACCGGGAGCTCACGTTCCCGGATCGTGCCCCGGGTGGTGGGGGAGCTTCGCTGGCAAAGGCCTTCGACCAGCCGGGGTTCGAGCGGGTTCACGAATCATCGTTTGAAGACCGGGCCGACGAGCCCGGCCCGACGGCCGATTCCCTCGCCCGCGAGCTCGACGACCTCTGGCGACCGCACGAGGCGGGCACCTTGCGCGAGGGGGCGCGGGATCCCGGCGCGGCGCTCATCGGGCGCTGGCATTGTTCCGTTGCGCGTCTGTCCGATTGACAAGGGCGCCTTGCCTCGCGACGCTCGGCCTTCCATGCCCTTCCGCCTCGTTCCCCTCTTGTTGTCCGCCGCCTCCCCGGTGATGCTTGGCCTCCTGGCCGGGTGTGGTGGTGAGCCCGAGACGCTGGAGGGGGCGGGGCGGGCGGCGGACGCTCCCGATGCCGGAGCGGCGCCCGACGGGATGATCCTCATCCCCGGAGGCAGCTTTCAGATGGGATCCAACAACGGGAACCCCGATGAGCAGCCGGTGCACAAGGTCACCTTGGATGCGTTCTGGATCGATGAGACCGAGGTGACCAACGCCGAGTTTTCCGCCTTCGTGGATGCCACCGGCTACCTGACATTCGCCGAGCGCCCGATCAACCCGGACGACTTTCCCGGCGTCCCGGCCGACCTGCTGCAGCCGGGATCCGTCATCTTCAAAAGACCAGACGCGCCGACCGACCCGCGCAACCAGATGGCCTACTGGGAATACAAGGCGGGTGCGAGCTGGCGGCATCCCGAGGGGCCGGGCAGCGATGTCACCAACCGCATGGATTTCCCCGTGACCAACGTCGTATGGGAGGACGCGGCCGCCTATGCCGAATGGGCGGGCAAACGGCTCCCCACCGAAGCGGAGTGGGAATACGCGGCGAGGGGAGGGGAAGCCGGACAGAACTATCCGTGGGGTGACGTGCTGACGCCCGGCGACCGCTGGGTCATGAACGCCTGGCAGGGCGCCTTCCCCCACGAAGATACCGGCGAGGACGGGTTCACTACGCTCTCCCCGGTAAAGTCGTTCCCGCCGAACGGGTTCGGGCTCTACGATATGTCGGGCAACGTGTGGGAGCTCTGTGCCGACTGGTTCCAGCCAAACTATTACCTCGCTAGCCCGGAGAAGAACCCGCGTGGTCCGAACGCGAGCCACGATCCGCAGGAGCCCGGTGTCCCCAAGAGGGTCAAGCGCGGTGGCTCTTGGCTATCCAATGCCGCCACCGGCAACAGCTACCGCGTGGCCGCCCGCCACCACCAGTCCCTCGATACCCCAAGCAGCGACACCGGCTTCCGGTGTGTGAAAGATGAACGATAAACCGACCACCTACCGTACTTCTCCCCAGATCACCGATCGGATGCCATCCGGCATCCCTTACATCGTTGGCAACGAGGCGGCGGAGCGTTTCAGCTACTATGGGATGCGCAGCATCCTCTTCGTCTTCATGACGAAGTACATCCTCGATTCCAACGGTCAGCTAGACACCATGACCGAGGAGAAAGCGGCAGAGTGGGTTCACCTTTTCGGCACCGCAGTCTACCTCACCCCGCTCCTCGGCGGTTTGTTGGCCGATCTCGTGCTTGGGAAGTACCGCACGATTTTGCTGCTTTCGGTGGTCTACTGCCTCGGGCATCTCGCGCTCGCGCTCGACGATACGCGCATGGGGCTTTCCATCGGGCTCGGGCTCATCGCCTTCGGCTCCGGCGGTATCAAACCGTGTGTCTCAGCGCACGTCGGTGACCAGTTTGGACAGCAGAACGCGGGGCTTTTACCGCGGGTATTCAGCTGGTTCTACTTCTCGATCAACTTGGGTTCGGCGCTGAGCACGCTCCTGATCCCGTGGCTCTTGGAGGTCGCGGGGCCCCACGTGGCTTTCGGTGTTCCCGGATTGCTGATGCTCTGTGCCACGCTCGTCTTTTGGATGGGAAGGCGGGAGTTCGCGCACATCCCGCCGGACGCCAAAGGATTCATCCGGGAAGCGACCTCGTCCGCCGGGCTCCGGGCGCTCGGGCGCCTCTGTATTCTCTACGTTTTCATCCTCATGTTTTGGGCGCTGTTCGACCAGACGATGTCGCGCTGGGTCGGCCAGGCCGAAAACATGGACAGGAACCTTCTCGGGTTCGAGCTGAACGCCTCCCAGTTCCAGGCGGCGAACCCGCTCTTTGTCATGGCATTGATCCCGCTGTTCGCCTACGGCATCTATCCGGCGGTCGGAAAGATCGTCAGGGTCACGCCGATGCGGAAGATCGGCGCGGGTTTTTTCCTCACCGTCGGCGCCTTCGCGATTCCGGCACTCATCGAGACGTGGATCGACGCGGGGAAGACCCCGTCGATCTCCTGGCAGCTTTTTGCCTATTTCGTCCTTACGGCCGCCGAAGTTCTCGTCTCGATCACCGCCCTGGAATACTCTTACTCCCAGACGCCCAACCGCCTCAAGTCACTCGTGATGGGGCTATTTTTCGCTTCTGTCGCGCTGGGGAACTTCTTTGTTTCGAGGGTGAACGCGGCGATCGACGATGGGAAGATGGAGTGGCTCGTGGGCGCGAACTACTACTGGTTCTGGGCGGGCTGCATGCTGGCGACGGCGGTGCTGTTCGCGATCGTCTCGCCGTTCTTCAAAGAGCGGATGTACCTCCAGGACGATCCGGAAGCCGAAGCTGAGGCCGGGGCCACGGGCGCGGCGACCGGGTAGCCGATCGGATCATGATCTCGCCTGCATGTGCCGCTCCCTTGTGTTAGCGTCCGCCTGCCATGGCCTTGACAATCAACGGAGAAAAGATCGATGACGATGTCATCGAGGACGAGTTTTCGCGGGTGAAATCCTACTACGAGGGGCTGGGCAGCGTCTCGTGCTGCGAACGCGATGACGAGTTCCGGGCGGCGGCCAAGCAGAACATCACCGGTCGCGTCCTCCTCATGCAGGAGGCGGAGCGGGTGGGGAGCCAACCGGACGAGTCGGTGGTCCAATCGACCCTCGAGCGCCTCATCGCGGAGCACGGAGCGAAGGAACACCTCCTGCTCTCGGCAGGTTTTTCCCTGAAACAGGAGGAGCTTTTCATGGATGACCTCCGCTCGAACCTGCGGCTCGAGAAAATGCTGGAGGACATGTGCGCGGATCTCCCCGAGCCCGACGAGGCTGCCGTCGCATCGTTCTACCGCGACAATATCGACCTCTTTCTTACCGCCGAAGAGGTGCAGGCGAGCCACATTTTCAAGAATCCCCAGCCGGTCGAGAACAAGCTGGAGATTTTTGCGGCCCTGAGGGATGTCCGCAAGCGGGCGTTGGCCGGTGAGGATTTCCAGGCGCTGGTCGAAGAGTGCAGCGACAAGCCGGCGGAAGAGTCGGATCTGGGCTACTTCAAGCGCGGCGAGATCATGGAGGAGTTCGAGACCATCGCGTTCTCGATGGAGGTCGGGGAGATCAGCCCGATATTCATCACCCAGTGGGGATTTCACTTGGCCAAGCTCACCGGTCGGAAGGAGCCGCAGCCGATCCCTTTCGACGAGGTGAAGGACAAGGCGGGGGAGCTGTTCATCGCCGAGGCCCGCAAGAACCGCGTCGATGGATTCGTTGAAGACCTGAGGGCCAAGGCCACCGTGGCGGACGATGACCCCGAGCCCACCCAGGAAGAACTCGCCGAAGCCCATGCCCACTAGGAATATCCATTTACCATGAACACCCCGCTGAATAGTATCCTCCCCCTCGCGGCTTTCGCCGGTTCGGCACTGGCAAGCGACGCCGTCTTGACCCGGACCGATGACGGCACCGTCTCGGTGACCATCGGCGGTGAGCCGTTTACCGAGTACCGGTTCGCCGCCGATCTGCAGAAGCCGATCCTCTATCCGGTCTACGGCCCGGGGCAGACTCGCATGACCCGTGGCTGGCCGATCGAAGAGGGCTTGGAGAACGAGAAACAGGACCACCCCCACCACCAGTCGATCTGGTACACCCATGGCGACGTGGATGGCATCGACTACTGGGCGAGCGGGAAAGGGACGGGCACAGTGGAGACGACCGGAGAGGTGCGGATCGAGGGCGCGATGCTCACCGCCGACCACGCCTGGGTGAACCCTGACGGGAAGGTTCATCTTACGGACAC
>CAZKYJ010000434.1:0-5074 GCA_964556355.1 uncultured Verrucomicrobiales bacterium
TGGGACTGGGCGAGGCCCAGGCGGTCCTCAACGGCCTGCCCCTCACCGAGATCATGTACGATCCGGCGCGCGACCCCGACGCCGAGTTCCTCGAACTGCAGAACACGGGCTCGGCACCCCTCGAGCTCGGCGGCCTCCGGTTCGTCGCCGGTGTCGCTTTCGTTTTCCCGGCGGTGGAGCTGGCCCCGGGCGCATTCGCCTACATCGTCAAGAACCTCGCCGCCTTCTCTTCCGCGTATCCTGGGGAATTCACCATCCTTGGCGAGTACGAGGGCGACCTGGCCGACGGCGGCGAGCGCCTGCGGCTGGAGCTCGGTTTCGTGGCGGGTGTCGTCGATTCGATCTACACTGCGGAAGCGCTCGGTAGCAGTGGCGGGGGCAACTCGCTCGAGATCGTCGACGTGGCCGCCTCCGGTCTGAAGGGCGGACGCTGGGCGGCGAGCGCGACGGCGGGCGGCACCGTCGGACATCTCTCGCCGTTCGAGGATGACACCGGCTGGGTCACCCGTTGGTTTTCTCCTGAAGATGCTGCCAATCCTGCCATTTCCGGCCCCGATCGGGATCCCGACAACGACGGGCTGGCCAACCTCGTCGAACGCGCCCTCGGACTGAACCCGAACGTGCCCGATTTCGAAAGCCTGCCTACCGTCGCGGGAGAGGACGAAACGAAAGTCTTCCGTTTTAGCCGATCGGTCGGGGCCGGCGACGTGGCGCTCGCCGTCGAGTTCTCCGAAGATCTGGCGCTGTGGCGATCGGACGTGCCGGGGCTCGATATCGTCGTGGGTGCTACCGAAAACGGTCGGCAGAACGTGGCAGCGACGCTCCCGGCAGGGCTCCCGGCAGGCCAGGTTCGGCTTCGCGCGGTGACTCCTTGATGGCGGCTACGCCTCCCTGACCGTCCGGAGCCAGGTGCGGGCCATCAGCCCGTGACCCGCGACCGTCGGGTGCACGCCATCCTTCGCCCAGTACTCGGGATCGCTACCCGCCGCGACGGCCTCGTCGAACATCGTCTGGAATGGGACGAAAACGGCGCCCGCCCCATCGGCGACCCGCTTGGCGGCTGCGCGGCGCTCGTCGAACTCGGGGAACCACGTGTCGTCGATGTTTCCACAACGCAGCACGAACGGCTCACAGACGATGAGGTGGACGCCGGGCAGCGCGTCCTTCGTCCGCGCTAGCAACGCGGCAAACCCCGTCTCGTAGTCTTCGACGGTCCCGTCGTATCTGCCTTTAATCTTGTGCCACATGTCGTTCACACCGATGAGGATGCTGACGAGGGCCGGTTGGAGATCGATGCAGTCGGCATCCCAGCGGGCGGCGAGATCGGGCACCTTGTTCCCGCTGACTCCGCGGTTGAAGACCTTCAGGTCGAGGTCGGCCTCCTCGCTCAACCCGTAGGCCGCGATATGGTGCGGGTAGCCCCGCCCGAGCATCCGAGAATCGTTCGCTGAACCCTCGGTCTTCCGGTCGCGCCCCGCATCGGTGATCGAATCCCCCTGGAAAAGCACCACCGAACTCTTCGGCAATCGGTTGCCTCCTGACTGGGCTGAAGCCGGGGGGGCAAGCCAACCGGCGGCGGTGGCGCCACTGGCAAGGGCTGCACCTTTGAGAAGCGAACGTCGGGAATAGGGCATCGGGGATTTCATGCTGCGATCATAGATCGCGGGGCGCGAGCTGGCAATCGCGAGAAACGTGCCGCGAAATTCTCCCGTTGGCGCGCCGCCCCGTCCTATGGAATGACTTGGCCGAGCCATGGACATCGACACGCTCGCCCACATCGCCAACGTGCTGTTCGGAGCGGCCTACCTCGTCCGCGGCATGCTCTGGCTTCGGCTTCTCTCAATCGTCGCATGCCTGATCATGGCCTGCTTCAACTACTACGCCGCCGGCGAGCCGCTCTGGGTCGCCATCTACTGGAACGTGTTTTTTTCTGTGGTGAACACCGTGCAGGTGTGGGTGCTGCTCCGCGAGCGCTCGGCCGTCTCGTTCACCGATGAGGAGAAGGAACTCTACGAAACGATGTTCCAACAAATGTCGCCCGTGGAATTCATGAAAATCCTGCGCACCGGCCACTGGACGAGCTTGGAACCGGGAGAGACATTCATACGCCAAGGACTCGAGGTCACCGAGATCCACCTCGTCTCCCACGGCACCGTCGTCGTCGATATCGGCGAGGACAAAAAGGTCGAGCTGAAGGACGGTGCGTTCCTCGGGGAGATGGCCTTCGTCTCCGGCGCGCCCGCCTCGGGGAGCGTGACGACGAAAACGCACACCCGCCTGCTCTCCTGGCCGTTCGCGGACCTGCGGACGCTCTTCGGCCTGAACCCGGGAATCAAGGCAGGTTTCCAAGCGCTCATCACTTCAGATCTCGCCAGCAAGCTCAAGCCGAACCGTTCGTAGCCGCGCGACCAAAGATCGCCTTGCCGCAGTGGGGCACTTGCCGATAGTAGGGTCAGTGACGCCCATGAAACACCTTCTCCTTGCAGTGGTCGGCGCGCTATTTTTGCTCGGCTGTGCGACGACGCCAAAGACGGTTCGGCTGGCGGATAACGTCGACTCGTGCGGGTGCGATCTGCAGAACGACCCATTTGAATCGCTTCTTGCCTCCTCGTTGGACGATTCCGATCCGGCGCACGCCTCCCACGCGCTTTCCCACTTCGTGGAGCGTTGGCACCAGCTGCGCCGCGACGAGAGAAGCGCGGACATCGGGGAGGCCTACCGGATCACTTTCACCAGTTCTCGCAGCCGCTACCCACTCGATTACTTCGACTCCATCGCCCCGGCTGGCGACTACCGGGTGGCGAAACTCGAGCATCGCCGCCGCGACGGTGTCGGAGCGGCGATGGTCGGACTTCGCGAGAACACCGGCCGCGAGCCGATCGAACAGTTCTACCCCCCCGAAGCCATCACCCGGCCGGTGACGGCGGTCATCACAAAGGTGCGCCGGCAAGGCGGCGTCCAGCACCTGACCATCGAGCTCGTCTGCCCGTTCGAGACCGACCGCGTTGTTCTCGACGGGGAATCGGTTCCGATCGCCGTCGATACTTCGGTGCCGTGGGCGAGGCTCCTGGAACGGACCGGCGGCTTGAAGACCAAGCAGCTATTCGCCTTCGCCAACCTCAGCGCGCGGCGCGAAACCCGGCTCTACCTCATGGAGCCCTACGATGCGGAGAAAGAACCGCTCATCATGGTGCACGGCCTTCTCGGCACCCCGCTCGACTGGGCCGAGCTGACCAACACCCTCTGGGCCGAGGACGCCATCCGTTCGCGCTACCAGATCTGGCACTACCTCTACGACACCGCAGCACCCGCCATCTATTCGGGGCGCCAGCTCCGCGAACAGCTCCGCGAAGTGCGGCAGCTCCTCGATCCCCACGGCCGCGACCCGGCCATGCAATCCACCACGATCATCGCGCACAGCATGGGCGCCATCGTCACCCGCTGCCTGCTGACCGAGCCGAAGAACGCGTTTTGGGAAGCCGCCTTCACCCGCCCGTTCGACTCGCTCGAGCTGAGCGACGACGACCGCGCCTCCCTGAAAGACGCTTTCTTCTGGAAGTCCCAGCCCCACGTCAAGCGTGTCATCTACGTGGCTCCCTCCCACCTGGGAAGCGACTTCGCCGACAACCTGATCGGCCGCTTCGGGCGCTGGGCCGCCCGCCCGCCCAAGAGCGGGTTCGCCGACTTCTACCACCGCGTCTCGGAGGCCAACCCGGGCGCCTTCACCGAGGCGTACGCCCAACTGGGCCGGGGCGAACTTGACAGCATCAGTGCACTCTCGCCCCGGCAGCCCTCCCTGCCGATCCTCGCTGGGCTCCCCAACGCCCACCCCGTTCGCGAGTTCAGCATCATCGGCAACGAGGGCAAACCGGGGCCTCTCGAAGACTCTTCCGACGGCATCGTCCCCTACTGGAGCAGCCATATCGACCGCGCCGAGTCCGAGTTGATCGTGCCGTCCGGCCACTACGCGTTCTACCATCCCGAGGCCGTGGAGGAAATCACGCGCATCCTGAACCTCCCGTGAACCCAGCTCCGTCACCCGCCGCGCGGAAGGCGCCTCCTCGGCGACCTTCACGAAAGTTGCCCGCCCCGTTCCCCCGAGCCGGTCAGTGCCGAGGTGTCTCGAAAACGTCTCTCCAGTAATAGGGCTGGATTTCCCGGAGGCTTCGGGAGACCCACTTCGACCTGTCATCAGGGTGGGGAACGCCCACGTGCACATCCCGGCCCCAGTTCGAAAGCCGCTCCTGGCATACCCCGCATGCCGTGAGTACCACGAACGCGGCATCGTCAGATCGTCGCGAGACACAGACGCTCGCGACGACCGTCAGGTTGCGTCGGAACGCCTCGCAGATCGCTCCGACCTCATGGCAGAGGTGGGTGGAATCATTCAATGACTCGAAGCAGACACTGGTGAGGATCTCCCCGCTGTCGACCAACAGTGCCGCGCCTCCCGCATCGCCACGAGGGAAGCGCTCGAGCGCTTGAGAGATCGCCGCGTCCACGAGTTGCTGGGTTACGGGCATAGCGGAGAAACGAGGTCTGGTCTGCCGAGCGCCCGGGCGGTAGCCGCCGGCTCTCCCGGGACGGTGGAGGAAACCTCAAGCGGCGTCAAACTCGCCCCCGATCCCGGACAGGAGATGGCGAGCCTGCCCCGATGATCGCGTTGGCGGATCCCCGCACAACACCTTGCGGAAGCGGGAGAAAGCGCCCCCCGAGTCGAGGGAGCCCGGCGCAATCGGGGGACGTGGCTTCGGACTCCGGGCGACCAGTTGTCACGGGATGGAACGCGGATCGGCGATCTGCCGCTAGCTTCCCTGGCTGCCGTTCGCCCCCGCGCGCCTAAGGAACCTCACATTGGTAAAGGCCGGAACGGCTGCCACCACCAGACTGACGCCGCCGTAGAGGAGAAGCACGAAGAGGACCCCGCCACCGAACGCGGCATTCGGACCGTCGATGGCAAAGATCGATGCCGCGATGAGCAGGCTGAGGTTGATGTTTTTCATGCTCGATTCGATCCCCAGAGCGGTCGAGTCCCGGCGCGAAAACTTGAGAACGTGCAATGATCCTCGCAAGA
>CAZKYJ010000435.1:0-5055 GCA_964556355.1 uncultured Verrucomicrobiales bacterium
GCGCATCGAGGTGGCCGGTCCGTAGCCCCCGTTGTCGGAAGTAAAAAGGATGGCTGTGGTTTCACGGAGTCCGAGTTCTTCCAGGTGCGCGACGATCCGACCGACCCCGTCATCCACGCTCTTGATCATCGCGGCCATGACGGCGTTGTGGTGTAACCTGCCCGGCTCCTTCTCCTTGAAATAGGCGATATCGTCCGGTTTGGCCTGGATCGGGGTGTGGACGGCGAAGTGCGTGAGATAGAGCAGCCACGGCGCCCCCTTGCTCTCACCGACGAACCTGATCGCTTCGTCGGTGAGCCGGTCCGTGAGGTATTCGCCGTCGGGGGCGTCGCGGAGGGACGGGATTGTGCCGTGGGGCGGGAAATACCCTTTCGGCGGACTGCCGGAGTGGGTGCCGCCAATGTTGACGTCGAAGCCGTAAGGAACCGGATCATCGCTGAGGTGCCACTTGCCGATCGTAGCGGTCCGGTAGCCGGCATCCTGGACACACTGCGCCCACGTCCTGATCTCTCGGTCGAGGGTGTCCGTCCCGGGAATGTGTTGGAGGAGCCGGTCCTTCGCCTTACCCCGGGGCTCGGTCCCGACATTGTAGATCTCATGGCGCGGAGAGTATTGGCCGGAGAGGAGGCAGGCACGCGAAGGCGCACAGTTGGCGGCGCCCGCGTAGGCATCGGTGAAGACCATGCCCCCCGCGGCGAGTGCGTCGAGGTGGGGCGTCTCGTAAAAATCGGATCCCATGTATCCGACGTCTTTCCACCCGAGATCGTCGATGTAGAGGATGAGGATATTCGGGCGGCCCGCACGCGCGGTGGACGCGAGAACGAGGGCGGCTGCGAGAATGATGCCGAGTCTCATCACTTCTGTTTCTTCTTCGACTTCGCGACCCTCGGCTGCTTTTCCGGGGGCGTCAGGCCGTCGTCGGGCTGGTCCCAGAGGCGGTAGGGGTCGTCGAGGCGGCGCATCTCGGCGAGGAGGAGTTCCTCCATCTCCGCCCGCTTGCCGGAGTAGCGCGGATCCTCCGCGAGGTCGATCTGATCGGGGGCCGGCGTGGTGCCGGTCAGCGCGGCAGTGGTCGGCTCGTGGTGCTCGCGGAGAAACTCGTGGGGGTTCTCGGCCAGGTTGAATAGCTGGGTCTCGTGGACGGCGCCGTCCATGACATCGTACTTGATGAGTTTCCAATCTCCTTTCCGCACCGCGCGCATGCCCGGCTTGGTGCCACCGCTGTAGGTGCCGTAGAGGACGTCCCGGACGGCAGGCCGCCTCCCTTCGAGGACGGGTTTGAAGCTGATGCCCTCGTTGGTCTCCGGCGGCTCGACGCCCGTCAGGTCGCAGATGGTGGCGAGGAGATCGAGGAGATAGACGTTCCCCAGCGCGCGGGACCCCGGCTCGATACCCGGACCGCTGACGATCATGGGTACCCTCCAGGTGTGCTGGTAGAGGTTCTGTTTTCCCTGCAGCCCGTGGCGCCCGATGGCCATGCCGTGGTCGGCAGTGTAGATGATATAGGTGTTTTCGAGCTCGCCCATCTCCTCGAGCTTCTCCAGCACGCGACCGATTTGGATATCGATGTTTTCGCTGCAGGCGAACTCGCGTCCGAGCTCGTTGCGGATGGTGCGCTCGTCACGGCTTTTCCAGACACCACTCACCGCCACCTCGTCGCGGAGATTCGGGTGGCCGTGGGAAAACGGGTGGGCCGGGAGATAGTTCGGCGGGAGCTGCGGTTGGCCCGGGCTGGCCGGGGGCCGATTGTTCCGGTCGGTGTGGTTCACCGCCCCGTATTTCGCGAGGAGCTCCGGCTTGCCGTCGCGGGTGTCATGCGGGTGAGAGAACCCGTAGTAGATCAGGAACGGCTTGTCGTCCTCGGTCGCCGCCCGGTCGCCGAGGTAGTTCAATACCTGCTGGCCATGCCAGCCGCTCCCGCTCTCGTCGGTGCCGCCGCGCTTCGTCGCGTCGTGCCGGACGGTGAAGAGCTTGTTGGCGCCCTCGTAGCTGTTTCCCTTTTTGCAGGTGCGCATGGTCGCGAATCCGGCCCGGTTGAACACCGCGGGCATGCTCTGCTCCGCGATTCCTGGCGGACAGTGAGTTTCGGCCTCGGGGGTGATCGGTAGGTGCCACACCGTGCGCCCGGTCATGATCATGTGCCGCGACGGCGTGCAGACCGCCCCGGAGAACGAGCCCATGTGGTAGGCGCCGTCGATGACCATCCCGCCAGCGGCCAGCCGGTCGAGGTTCGGCGTCTCCAGCGGCGATTCGGGGTTGTAGACCTTAAGGTCGAAAGGCGACTGGTCGTCCGCGAGGATGAAGAGGACGTTGGGTGGGCGCGATCCGGCTGCTGGCGCACCCGACAGGGCACAGAGTATCGGGACGATTAGAAACAGGGATTTAAGCATAGGACGTTATTCGGGGTTAAGGGCTACTCGGCCTGCGATCTCACGCTACGCGAATGGTGCAAGCCTCGTTCGGCGGCCGTTATCGGTGTGCAGGATGCCTTCCGCGCGGGCTCAGCCTACGGAGCGCAAGAAGCCCTGCAAACGCTCGTCATCCGGGATCGCCAGCGGGAACTTCTCGCTGGACGGGTGATCGGCAATCCCGGCGAAATCGCGGAGTGCCTGGTGGATGTGCTCGGGGCGGACGCGGAGACCGGTTTCGGCGTTTTCGCTGGTGGCCAGGGTCTTCGGCTCAATCGGGATGAGAAACTGGCCGCCGTCGGTGGCTCCGATGACGCGGTTCCCGGTGATCCCGGCACCGAGGAACATGATCGAACCGATCGACCAGTGGTCTTTGCCGTCGCCTTTGTTGTAGTTCGGGGTGCGCCCCATCTCGCTCTGGATGACGACGACGAGCTTGTCACGAATCCCTAACTCCTCGGCGCGGCGCAGGGTGTAGTCGATGCCACCGAGAAACTCGGGGATGAGTTCCATCTGGTCACGGTCGTTGTTCGCGTGGCTATCGAACTGTCCGATGGACAAGTTGGCGGAAACGCAGACCCCGGCTTTGAACGAGGCGAGCGCGATTTCCGCCTGGCGCTCGAGGCGGCCGTCGGGGGACTTGTCTGGGATGTTGGGCGTGATCCGTTGCAGCGCTTTCGAATTTAGCTGCGCGGCGTAGAGCATGCTCTGGGCGCGCTCGACGCGCGGGAGCCGTGAACGGGTGACCCGTTCGTCCATCTGGCCGCGGAGGGCGGCATCGATACGGTCGGCGACAAAGTCGTCGTGATAGGGCGCCTGCGGATTCCCGTCCACGCAGTCGGCGTTGGCGATTTTGGCCAAGGTGGGGAGATAGGGCACGCGCGCCATGGGGACGACGTTGCCGGTGGCCGAGTAATTCCCGAAAGTGAGGAAGGCCAGCGGACACTCCGGGCCGCGGCAGGCGGCGACGAGAGCGGCGAAGGTCGGGTAGGCGAGGCTGTCGAGTTTCCCCGTCGCCATGTAGCGGGAGCAGGGCGAGTGGTTGTTTACCGAGTAGTCGAGGCCGTTGAAAACGAGGAGTTCGCTGGCGTAGCGCCGGAAGAAATCCTCGTTGCTGAGTCCGTTCTCGATGTGGGCGGCATTGGGGGCGAAGGTGTGTTGCCCTGCGGTGAGAATATCTCCCTCGCCGTAGAGGCGATTGGTTTCGCCGCCGCCTTTCGGGTCCATGAGATAGGTTGTGTCCCAACCGCCTGAGGCATTGAAGACGGCATAGTAGGGACCGCCGTAGGGTTCGGGCTCCGCCGTGGCTGCACGGCTGATGCTCGGCCAGCCGACCGGCGCAGCGACGCCGAGCCCGGCGAGGCCGCAGAGTTTGAGGAAATCGCGTCTCATAAGTTACTCGTAGAGGAATTCGTGCTGCCGGAGGAGATAGGTAACCACACCGCGCCACGCACGCACGGTGAAGTGGGGATCGGGGAATCGGCCTTCTTGGCTGGCACCGCAGCCGTAGCGTTCCACGTTCTCGAAACCGCCCCGCGCTGCGGCATCATCGAGGATCCCAGCGAAGAGATTGTAGGTGCGATCGACCTCGGGAGAATCGACCGAGTCAGCGCGTCCGAGGAGATATTCGTGGAGGTGAACAATCGCGGCACGGATCTCCTGCTCGTGCGAACCGGGGAGGGCGTCGGGCTCGATGCCGGGGAACAAGCGGCGCTCGTGGGGATCGAGGGAAAAGTCGAGCGCCACATTCTTGCAGGCCATGTGGTTGGCCATCATGCGCTGGATGGCACCCATGGCGCCGCTGGGATCGGCGATGCGCTCGGTGACTTCTTTGGCATCGATCCCCCCGTAGAGGATGAGAAACTGCTCGTGGCTTTCGAGTCGCCCCCATTTGGTTCCGAAGATCGCGTTGAGCTTGCGTTCGAGCTGCTCGGGCGAGAGCAGGCGCACGAGGCCGAGGTCGTCGAGTTCCGCATACCGGGCGGGATCCGCGCCGCCGGCCGCGAGCCCGTCCGCCCGGTAGAACCGCGATACCGCGAGCTCTTTGAAGACGTCCTTGAGGTTGAAGCCCGCGCCGGCGAAACGCCGGGCGATCGCTTCTATCTCGTCCCTCTGCTGGCGGTAGGCACGCTGTTTGGCGGCGTAGAGCGGGTCGTCAATATCGTCCGGCGGGAGGAGCGCCGCGCGTCCGGTGAGGAGATACCAGACATGCTCGACCATCGCCGTGGCGAAGCGTGGGTCGGCGGCGGTGCGCTCGCCGAGCCACTGGAGCGCACGCCAGCGCTCCGCCTCCGGCAGGGGATCGCCTTCCCAGCCCGGCGCGAACATGTCCCGGAACCACCCTTCGCGCCGCGGTTCGTAAACCCCCTTAGCATCGACCGCGTAGTAGTCTTGGAACAGGCCGGCGATGGGGTCGATAACCTTGTGGCAGACGACGCAATCGGCCGCCTCCATCGTGGGTATCTCGTACTCTGCGGTGATCGCGGCGGCATCGTTCACGCGGGGCGCGAGCTGCATGATATCGATCCCGAGGAAGTGTTGGAAATACATGCGCACCCGGAGCCGGTTGCGGTTCGTCTCCGTGGTCGGGTAGCGCATGAGATACTGGAACGTGCTCAGGATCCCGGCGTGCGGGTAGTAGCCGGTG
>CAZKYJ010000436.1:0-5049 GCA_964556355.1 uncultured Verrucomicrobiales bacterium
GTTGGCGCAGATGACGAAAAACCGGTTCGTGTCGATCGCCTTCCCCGGCCCGACGAAGTCGCTCCACCAGCCGTGCTGGCACTCGTCGGTCCAGCGCTCGCCAATCCCTTCGACGGCTTCGGTGAGCCCGCTGGCGTTCTGGCTCCCGGTCAGGGCATGGAAGAGGAGGATGGCATTCCCCCGATCGGGGGCGAGGGTGCCGTAGGTCTCGTAGGCCAGCGTGTATCCCGGCAGAACGGCCCCACTCCTGAGAGTGAACGGCTCGGGGTGCTCGAAGAACGCGGCCACTTTGCAAAGCGCCTGCTGGGGAAGGTCGTCCGGCATGGAAAGGGGAGATTATTGGTGGGACGTCCCAAGAATGCAACACCCGGTCACCAGCGGCACCGGGCGTTCGCCATGTTGCGTTCGCCGTGGTGGCGCCCGGACGGGACGGCCGGATGTCCGGTGGGCGCGGGGCGGCGGCGCGGGCTAGGGATCGACGACAATAATGCGCCAGTAGGCATCCGGACCGGCGCTGCCGGGAGCGAAGTCGGCCTCCAGGACCGGTTCGGCGAGCACGTCGCTGCTCCCGGCGTCATCGTTGAACCCGTGGATGGCGAGGATATTGGCGCCGCTGCGAAGGCTCCCGATGTGGGAAGAGACATCGAAGGGTTCGAGCTGAACGGCGAGGGCATCGTCGTGTCCGCCGGTGGCGGCGCTGTCGTGATCGAGGATGGCGGGGGCGTTGGCGGAGGCGATCTCGACGCCGTTGAGGAAGGCGACGAAGCCGTCATCGTAGCGGATTCCCAGGTTGAGAGCGGTAACGTTTTCGGGGCCGTTCAGGTTGAAAGGCACCCGGAGGTACATGGTCGTGCGCAGGCCGGACATGAGGGTGCGGACATCGATCCCGAAGAAGTTATCGTAGCCTCCGGTGCCGGCTTCGTAGCCGACCCCGGACGGGCCGCTGAGCCAGGTCGAATCGCCGCCTTGCGCGGCGAATGCCGCCTCGTCACCGCCGCGCCAGAGCGTGCCGATGTCGCTCGTGGGAACGAGGGCGCGAGCGGGGGAGTTCTCGCCGACGAGGGTGATCCCCAGGAGGCTCTCGGCGGGGGGGGCAACCGAGAGCGTGGTGCTGGCACCCACGGCTTCGACGGGGAGCCCGACGTCGAGCCACTGGTCGAGGCGGTCCGAGACCTGGGCGCGGTAGCGCAGCCCGGGGACGCTCGTCCAAGTGAGGGCGGTGGTGTTCCCGGGGCCGGGGGCGACGGCCGCGATGCGAAACCGGTCGGCGGCATTGCCGGGATCGGTGCGTGCCTCGAGCTCCGCGCGGTTGGACGCGCCGTCGCCGTCGGTGTCACCGTCGGCGTCCTCGTCGAGGTCTCCGAAGTGATCCCTTTCCCAGGCGTCGGGCAGGCCGTCCAGGTCAGTGTCCGGAGTGGAGAACGCCACCTCGTCGAGCCACGCGGCGTTCGCTCCGGAGCCGCCGCCCCCGTCGCGGGTGAATCGCCAGAGCACCTCGTGGGCCCCGAAGCCGATGGCGACGCTGCGCTGCTGCCACCCGGGGTTCCCACCGAGGGTGAACTGTTCGGCGCCATCGAGTTCGAAGCGGGCGAGGTCGGCTCCCGCTTCCGAGGACGTATGCCACCAGAAGGTCAGCGTGCCGGGACCGGTGAGGCTGGTGGCAATCCACGATTCTTCGAGGTCGCCGATGGCGCCGCTCTGGGCGGCGTCGAGGCCGTCGTGGGTC
Source organism: uncultured Verrucomicrobiales bacterium (assembly GCA_964556355.1). Lineage (GTDB taxonomy): Bacteria > Verrucomicrobiota > Verrucomicrobiia > Verrucomicrobiales > DEV007 > CAZKYJ01. Next base: position 1,727 of record CAZKYJ010000436.1, read on the forward strand.
GTGGTCGTCTGGCTGAACCAGGGGGCGTCGCCTCCGGTCGTCCAGACCCCGAGCGGCGTGTCGACCGCCGAGGCGATGGGAACCGTGATACGGAGATCGAGATCGGCGGTCTGGGTGCCGTCGGCGTTGGTGGCGCTGAGGGTGACGATCGAGTCTCCCACGGTGGTGGGGACACCACTGATGAGCCCGCTGGCGTTCAGGGAAAGCCCGGGCGGGAGCGGGGCGGCCCCGAAGCCGGTGGGGGAGTTCGTGGCGGTGATCTGGTAGGAGAACGGCTCGCCGGCGACCCCGTTGACAACGAGCGGGCTGGTGATCACGGGTTGCCCCTGCTGCGAGAGAAGGGTCACCTCATCGAGGAAGGCCTGGGCGCCGCTACCCCCGTCGAAGGTGCGGGTGAACAGGTTCCAGCGGACGACGTGGCTCCCGGCTGGAAGGTCGACACTCCGCTGTTGCCACGGGACGGCGGGATCGCCGAACCCGGTGACGATCTCGAAGGCGGTGTTCCCATCGATCCGCAGGCTGAGGGTGCTCCGGTGAAAGCCGCCCGGCTCGGTGAGCATCCACCAGAAAGTGAGGGTGTCGGGGCCGGCGATGGTCGTCTCGATCCAGTTCGTCTCCCGGTTGTCGCTCGGGCCGGCACCGGCGGAGTCAAACCCGTCGTGGCTCACCGCGGTGGTGGCGTACCAGGGGTCGTTGCCGCCCGTGGTCCAGGTCAGCCCGCTGCTATCGACCGCCGCCGCCAGCGGATCGGTCACGACCTCGATGTTCAAGGTCTCCACGTCGGCCCCGGCCAAATTGCTCACCGAGATGGTGATCGGGAAGGTGCCCGGCGCGGTCGGTGACCCGAAGAGCGTCCCGGACGGGGCGTCGAAGCCCAGCCAGGCAGGGAGGCCGAGGGCGCCGAAAGATTCCGGGTTGTTCGTCGCCGTGATCTGGTAGTTGAAGGGGGTCGAGATGACCGCCGTGACGAGGAGGGGGCTATTGATCTGGGGGAGTGGTTGGGAGGCGAGACCGATCGAGAGGGTCTGCTGGTCGGTTCCGGCGGCGTTGGTGGCGGTGATGGTGACACTGAAGTCGCCCGCCGACACCGGCGTGCCGAGGATCGTCCCGGTGGTCGAGTTCATGGTGAGGCCGGACGGGAGCCCGACGGCACCGAACGACTGCGGGCCGTTGGCGGCCACGATCTGGTATTGGAACGGGCTGCCTTGCGTGCCGCTGACCGCGAGCGAACTCGTGATGATCGGCGGCCCGAACGAGCCGGGGGTACCCCCGGCGCCGGCACTCGCCACCCAGGCGGCGGCTTTGTCCCACTGCTGGATCGGACCGCCCGGATCGATGATGGTCAGGCTGCTACCGCCCCCGTCGGTGGAGGGGTACCAGGTGTCGTTGTAGTCGAAACACAAGATATTGGCATCGTAGGGGGACGGCAGCTGGATCTGAATCGTCTCGCCGCCGTTGCTCAGGCGTCCGGAGAACGCACCCGCCACGGTCGCGGTGCTGCCGTAGCGAGCCTGGAACCCCCCGACGTCCGCCACCGCGAGCACGAATTCGCCGGGGGCCAAGGTAATGGGGGGAAAAACAAAGTCGACACCGTCGGAGATCCGGATCCCACCGAGTTCGATGGCGGTGGAGCCGATATTCTGAAACTCGATAAACTCCTCGAGCTCGTCGACGCTGCCCGCCGGGTTGAACATGATCTCGGTAACCCGCAGGCTATCGAGGATCGTTTGGGCGGCGGCGTAGGCGGGGTTGCCCGCGACGGCCTCCGTGGCCGTCAGCCGGAGGGCGAAGACGACGTCACTGCTGTTGGTGGCGCTCTGGTGCACCTCGGCGGCGACGACGTTCGATCCGGCTTGGAGCAACCCGTCGGGGACGGTGAACACGCCCTCGACGGCGGCGTCACCGACGATGCCGTTCGCCAGGGTTGCGTGGGTGACTTGTGCGGGCAACCGGAGCCGCCGGATCTCCGTGCCGTTGAGGTAGATGATGGCGCCGTCGTCGACCAGGGTCTCCAGCGAGAGCGTGGTGCTGCCGGCGGAGCCGGAGAAGTTGAAGGCGTGGCGGAAGTAGTGGGTGGTCGGCGGATTGAGGGCCAGCGGGGTGGCGAGCGGGATGGGGAGCGTCGCATTCTCTACCCCGAGGGTGGCCGGGCCGGACGGCCACGCGGCGTCGTCGAACCCCGGCTGGCGCCACGCGGTGCCGAGGTCCGTGTCGGAGTCTTCGAACCTCCAGGTCGCGTCCCAGGCGATGGCGTCGGTCACCAGTGTTCCCAGCCCCGGGTTGGGCAGGCCGGGGGTGGCGAACGAGAACCGGACGTAGGTGGCGGCGCCGTCGGGCGCTCTGCCTTGGGCGACATCCGGGCGCTGTTGCAGGAAGTGGATCTGGTCGATGAGAACCCCGTTCGCGCCGAGGATGGTGACGAACTCCAGGTCGAGCGAGAGCCGGAACGGGAGCTCGTCCCACTCGCCCGCCACGGCGTCGGCGCCCAGCGCATGGAACACGCGGTAGCCGTTGGCCGCGATGAAGCTGAGAGGGGGGAGTTGGAACGGCGAGGGCTCGTTGATGGCGTCGTCGGTGATGGCGAGCCCGCCGAGGGCGACCGGGGACCCTTCGGGGTTGAAGAGTTCGATGTAGTCGCTTTTGAAGCGGATCTCCGGGTTGGCGAGCCATTCGTTGATCTTGATCGCGCCGGGACTGCCCGTGGTGATGGGCGCGGTGTTGGCCGTCCCGGGCGTCGGGATCGTCAGTGCCCAAGTGTTCCGGTCGGCACCCGTGCGCCCGATGGAAAATCCGGGGATCTGGAGCCCGAAGGACAAGGAATCGACGGCGGCACCGCCATCCGCCGCGGCGTTGTAGAGGGTGAGCGTCTCGCCTTCAGAGTCGATATTGAATCCGAGCTGAATCGAGTCGAAGACGAGATGGCTCCCGGGCGCGAGCATCGTCCCGGCGGGGATGGTGAAGAGGGCGGGCGCGGCCGGGTCATCGGAGAGCGTCATCCCGCCGACGGCGGCAGTTCCGGGACCGGCGTTGTAGATCTCGATGGAGTCCGGCGATCCCGTCGCGAAGATCTCATTCAGCATGACGCTGCCGTGGGGAGAATCGAGAGTGGCGATCGTCGTCGGGGCGTCCACCGGCGGGGGCGGGCCGAGTTCGGCATCGGCCTCCTGGATGACGAAGGCGCGGCGCTGGTCCATCCATGCGACCATCGCGTCTATTTCCGCCGGCGGCACCCAGCCTGCCAGGTGGTTGCGGACGAGCTCGTCGAAGCGGGGCTTGGAGAAGCTCGTCTGCACGAGCGAGCGGAGCGCCTGGAAGTAGCGCGT
>CAZKYJ010000437.1:0-2310 GCA_964556355.1 uncultured Verrucomicrobiales bacterium
CGAGTTTCTGTGGCATGTTGAAGACGTTGTTCACCTGGACGATGCAGAAGTGCGGGTAGAGGCGCTCGAGGCGCGGGAGATCCGGCAGGATGTAAGAACTCCAACGGATGTCACATTCGCGGGGGCCAAACGTCCATTTTCCCGTGGCCGGACGGTCGCTCTCGTCGAGCTTGGGCACGTGGTTGACGCTGTTGTGCGGACCGCAGCAGAACTCCCAGACGTGGTCGGTCACCTTGATGGCAAAACTGTTGTGCAGGTCCCCGGTCATAACGAAGACCTTTTTGCCGAGCGCGTCCCAGGCATCGATGAGCATCTCCCGCTCGTCAAAGAACCCGGTCCACGCCTCCTCCTTGTTGGCCGCATCTGCCTCGAAGCCGCCGGCACCGCTATGGGGGATCATGAAGGGGACGCTGGAAATCACAAAAAAGAAATCCGCGTCGCTCGACCGCATCGAGGACAGGAGCCAGTCGCGCTGCGGGACGCCGAGCATGGAGAGGCCGGGTTTGTCGCGCTGGCTGACGTCGTGCATGTCGCGCGCGCCGCGCGTGTCGAGAAGGTAATACTCGCAGTTCGCGACCCGGAACTTGCCATAGCTGCTCCGCCCGATCGAGTAACTCACGACTCCTGCTACTTTCGCCGGCATATGCAGCTGCACGGTGTGCGCGTCGATGACCTTTTCGATCCCGTAGACATACGAGTTCTTGTGCCCGTCGTCGTTGTCGTAGCGCATGTCATTGGCACCGGCCTCTTTGGTGCCCCAGTGGACGTGGAGGTTGAGCATTTGCTCGAGCGGAAGCTTGGTAAAGTCGGCGTCGGGATCGACGAGCAACGGGCTGCCGGCTTCCATCGTCGCGCGCCCGAAATGGATTGGCTGGTCGTGTTCCACCGGGTTCGCCCAGCCGAGGTAGTCGAACCAGGCCTCCGTCCCGATGTCCCGGAAGACGGTGCGCCGGTGCCGCTTTCCGACGGTTCCCGCACCCCAGATGTCGTTGACCAACTCGTGGTCGTCGAAGGTGAAGTAGCTCGGCATATTGCGGTGCCACTCGGACAGCGCGACGCCCCGTCCGAGATAGAGCTTGTAGTTCTCCCACACGCCGACGATCGAGGGCATCACCTCGACGGTCCGGGGGAGGGTTCCGATGCCTTGTTCGAGGCGCCAGGCCTCCGGCGGGTACTCGCGGAGTTCCTCGTAAAGCCAGTCGCCGTTCATGATGTGGAAATGCACCTTGTCCGCCCAGTCGCGGTTCAGATTTTCGTAGACAGGGGTGCGGTGGCCGATGCCGTGGAGCGGGTTCTGGTTGGCGCAGGAGCCGACCTCGAAGCGAAAGTTGAAGAGGCCGTCGGGGTTGTGCTCGGGGTTTCGGGCCTCCTCGGCGCTCGGCAGGGTGCGGAACGTCCCGGGCAAGCCGTAGGGGCGATCGTTGAGCCAGACCTGGTAGTAATAGCGGGTGTCGGCTGAAAGATCCGCCAGCGCGACGACGCCCGCGTTGTCGTCGTCGATCCGGGTCGTCGTCGCCGGGCTGGCGAGGTCGAGGTCCTCCGCTTGCGTCCCGTAGCGGACCGCGAAATCGCCAGGATCGGAAGTGCGTGCCCACACCCGCACGGATTTCTCCGTGACGTGCCCGAGCATCGGGCCGTGGGTCAGGCGGATGGGATCCCGCTCGGCCACGGCGGGGGCGAGGACGAGGAGGGAGATGAGGATGGTGGCGACGGGTTTCATGGATTGGGGAAGTTGCGGACACGGATGCCCACACTCCGGGCTCGGGCAACTCCGGTTGGGCCGGGCGAACGTGCAGTGCTGATCGAGCGTTCTTCACGCCCGTCGTCTCGATGGCCCGGCTATCGCTTTCGGGCTTGGCGCTGGGGCGTTCGGAGATTCCGTCGCCGGGTCACCTCCAGGTGGTGACATTGTCTGACCAGGTGGAGGCGTCGCCGTCGGGACCACTGGAATATACGATGATACCCTTGTGAAGCACCGGGTGCAGCGCCCGGTCGGTCGGATCGGGGTTCTGGATCTGTCGGTCGTGGTTGGCGTCCATGATGACGACAAACCGATTGCCCCAGGAATCGACAACCGAGCCGTCGAGAAGGCCGGCGACACCGTTAGGTGCCGGCTTCGGGTCGTAGAAAGCAATCCCGCGTGGATTCAGTTCCCCCTGTTCCCGCAGGGCCGCCGTCAGCGCTGTGTTGGTCTCGCGGATGGGATCGACCTCCGACGGAAACGGAACGTTGGGGTAGTGGCCGTACTCGTTGTGGTAGCTGATGATCGCGAGCGCGACGGTGTTGGCGTCGTTTTTCGCCCTTGTATCA
>CAZKYJ010000437.1:2410-5047 GCA_964556355.1 uncultured Verrucomicrobiales bacterium
GTAGCTGATGATCGCGAGCGCGACGGTGTTGGCGTCGTTTTTCGCCCTTGTATCAGGGCTCGGCCCGCGGGGTGCGCGGGGAAATTGGTGGGCGAAGAGAAGCCCCAGCACGACGAGTATCGCGAACCAGTACCATCGGTCGAACAGCGGGCTCGCGAGCCCGGTTGAAGAGCGCTTCATGGTCGTCGGGTCGGGAAGCTGAACGGGGTGGGAGCGAATTCTAGGGGTTGGTGACTTCGACCCGCTCGTTCTGGTATTTCGTCCAGAGGGCTTCGAGGCGTTCGGCGATGGTGTTTTCCGTGCCGACGACGAGCCAGTAGCGGTACCTCAAGGTGGTCCGCGGGCCGAGTTCGGCGAGGGCCACGGGGGCGATGTGGACGCAGGGGCCGGCGAGGGGATCGTCGGTGCCGGCCCCGCCCCCGGCGTGGGGGCCGAAGTTCCACGAGCTGGCAGACGGGCTGAAGACGGCGATGCCTTGGCCGGATCTGTCGAAGCAGGCCATGGCGTTGCGGGGCGGGTCGGCCTTGCCCCAAGGCGGGCCGGGCTTCTGCGTATCGGGTCGCCATCGGCCGTCGCCGAGATAGCTCTTGAAGGTGTCGAAGTTGCGGGTGAAGTAGGTGGCGGGCACCTCCTGCGGGCTGGGATGCGCCGGCCCCCAACGGTCGCCGGGATCGCGGCGGGCGACGAGTTCGCATCGGACGACGGCGACGTCGGGCATGCCGGTTTCGAAGGCCGTCCACTGCCGCATGAGGGCGGCGGCTTCCTCGTCGGGCATGTCCCAGAGCTTGGGGAGGGTCTCGGAGAACAGTGTTCCGTCGCCGCGTTTCTCGAAGGTGGGGACCTTGGCCCAGGAGCCGACGCCGCCCCCTTGGATGGGGTTCCAACTCCACGGGCTCCAAGCCTCGTGCTGACCCTCGTCCCGGCGGTCGAGGCGGGCGCCGGCGTAGTAGGACTGCTGGATGAGGCGGCCGGGGTCGTAGATGTTGACGGCGTTTTTCGGGTAGCTCGCCCACGAGAGGTGGGTGATGGACGCTCCCTTGGCCCGGTCGATGCCGATCTGGACGGTTCCATTGTCGAGGAGCAGGAGATCCTTCGCGGGGTGGGGGACGGGAGGCCCGGCGAGGAGGGGAGCGGCGAGCGCCGATAGGCCGATGGCGATGAGTCGGATCACGGTCGTCTTGCGGTGTCAGGTAGCGGTATTTTGCCGGTGGCGGGGGAACCGAGTTTGGCTACTGGTGGACGGTATGATTCTGGGAACGATGCGCAAGCGGCTCTACGCGGCTCTCCTCAAAGGGCCGGCGATGAACGCGCGCCCGAACCGGAGCCGCCAGCGGGTGGACGTGACCGAGCTGTCGGCCTTCGGTGGAGACGGGGTGGGAGATGCCCTCGCGGCACTGTTGGGGGCGGCCGGGAAGGTCGAGGTTCCGGCGACGGTGCCGGCGTTCCGCAAGCCGGAGTGTCCGGAGAGCGAGTGGTCGGACGAGCAGAGGAGGGCGCGCGATGCGCGGGAACGCCAGGACAGGCTCCTGCGGAAGCTCCGGGAGATCGCCACGGATGCGCAGGACTACTACAACGACCACGGCGAGCAGGCGCTCTACCTCGGGTTCCCGCTACTCTCGATCCCCCCGGCGGCGGGCAAGGAGATGCCGGGTGGGCGCGGGGGTGGGCGCATCCTTGCGCCCGTCGCCTTCGTCCCGGTGTCGCTACAGGTGCGGGCGACATCGCGTGCCGGGGTGACCATCACCTGCGTGGGTGAGGGGGCGGACCGGCTCGTGCCGAACCCCGCACTCCTCGCGTGGATCGAGCAGCAGACCGGCGACGAGGCGGACGAGCTCTTCGCTGACGATGCCGGCGAGGACCCGTGGCGCGAGCTGGCAGAGATCCTCGACTTCGTGGGCAAGGGCGCGAACCTGCCCGATCTGGCGGCGGCGTTCACGGCGGAGGCCGATCTGGAGAGGGTGCCGGATGCCGATGGCCTTGGCGCCAAACCGGCGCTCATTGCCGGAGCGGTGCTCGGATTGTTCCCCATGACCAACGTCGGCTTGATGCGCGACACCAAATGGATGGAAGCTCACGAGGCGAAGTTGGTCGAGCCGGTGCGTGGGTTTCTCGGTGCGAAAGTCTTGGAGGAACGGGAGGACGAAGCGTCCGGCGACCACCAGGTGGAGGCGCTGGAATTCCCCGGCGCGTCCGGCATTTTCCAAGATCTGGTGACCCACGCCGACCCCTGCCAGGCGGACGCCGTGCGCCATGCCCGGGAATGCCCGGCGGTCGTCGTCCACGGGCCGCCGGGGACGGGGAAGAGCCAGACCATCGTCAACATCATCGGCGAGCACTTGGCGCGCGGCGAGCGGGTGCTTTTCGTCTGCGACAAACGGACGGCGCTGGACGTGGTAAAGTACCGGCTCGACGCGCTCGGCCTCGGGGATCTTTGCGGCGTGGTGCACGACCCCCAGCGCGACCGGCGGGATCTCTACATGGGACTGCGCGGGATTCTGGAGAACCTCTCGGACGGGGCGCGCGAGGCGGACCCGGCCCGCGAACTCGAGCGGATCGGCGGGCGGCTCGTCTCCCTCCACGCCTAATTGAGCTGTTACCACCAGACCTTGCTCGGCGAGGTCGACGGCGGCGAGAGCT
>CAZKYJ010000438.1:0-5036 GCA_964556355.1 uncultured Verrucomicrobiales bacterium
GTCGCGATCATCCAGGCGCCGAGGGTGTTGCCGTCGCCGTCGAGCAGCATGTAATCGCCGTCGTCGCGGTTGGTATACCCGTTGTAGATGGCGATGCTTCCGAGGGTGACTTCGGCGCCGAAGTCGAGGGTCACCGGGGCGCCGTTGGCATCGGGGATGGCGTAGGTGCCATCGCTGGCGATCCCGGTACCCACATCCCCGTCGTTGAGGTTGGCGGCGCCGAAATTTGGTCCGCAGCAGCTGTAGGTATTGGCTCCTGTCTCGGTGTAGGGGACGAGCTGGAGCACCTGGCCACCGGTGACATCTGGGTTCTCGCTGGTGTCGCCGCCCTGCTCGACCTGGCTGTTGGCCAAGGCGATATTGGAGGTGTCAGTGAGGCTGACCTCAGCGCCCGCAGGCACGGTCACCCCGGCCGCGATGGCCGCGATGGCCGGCAGGATTCGGAGGGGTTTCATGGTGGGGAATCGTCGGGAGTCTCAGCCTCGCCGGCGGCGCGCAAGAAGTGGTAACCCCACCATCGCCAGGAGCGCGAGTGCCCTCGGCTCCGGCACCGGAGCGAACACTTGGATCTCGCGGAAGCTCGGGGTGATGTCGGTGACGGTGTAGGTGATCGCGAGCCGGTCGGTGACCACCGGGGTATTGAAGGTGAGCCAGAACGAGTCGGCACCGTCATTGCTCGCGCCGGGGCCCGTGGCGATCGTCCAGCCGCCGAGGGTGTTGCCCCCTCCGTCGCTCAGCACGTAGCTGCCATCGTCACGGTTGATGTAGCCGTTGTAGATCGAGATGCTTCCGAGGGTGACCGTCGACCCGAAGCCGAGCACGACCGGCGCGCCGCCACCGTCGGGGATGGCGTAGGTACCGTCGCTGATCACCCCGGTGCCGACATCCCCGTCGTTGAGGTTGTCGGCCATGAACGGGGCACCACAGCAGCTGTAGGTGTTCATGCCGATCTCGGTGTAGGAGATCAACGGGCCGGCCATGCCCCCGGTGACATCGGGGTTTTCGGTCGTGTCACCGCCCGTTTCGATCTGCGTGTTGGCCACCGTGACATTGGACGTGTCGGTGAAGACGACCGTCGCCATGGCAGGCGGCGCAAACAGGGCCATCGCCAGTAGGACGACGGCGGTAGGTAATGGGTTAGGTTTCAAATTCATGGATTTATCGGGTTGTTTCGGTGCGGAGTGACCCGCGGGCTCGGGGTTCCCTGCTCATCACCATCATGCGAAGCCGGGCAAATCGAATCAATGGACATTCGCGTAAATGAAATATACAATTGCGCAAACCCGACCGCTTGCTCCCCCCGTGTCCCGCCGCCGAGAGCCCACGAGACCTCGTCATGTCGCTCTCATCATCGAAACTTCGAAAGTCTACGGTCGCGAGATTCTACTGGGGATTTCCCGCTACCATCAGATCCACGGGCCGTGGTCGGTGTTCACCCGGGAGCGGAGTCAGAACGAGGCGGATCCCCCGTGGCTCAGCGGCTGGAAGGGGGACGGGATTATCACGCGGAGCAACGATCTGACTGTCTGTCGGCGGGCCTACGCAAAAGGGATCCCCGTGGTGAGCCTCCGGCATCTCCAGGAACCCGCCGTCCTCCCTACCGTCTTTCCCGACCAGCACCTGATCGCCCGACGGGTGGCCGAACACCTCCTCGAACGCGGGTTCCGCTCGTTCGGCTACTGCGGAGTTCCGGACAACCGCGGCTGGGAGCTGCTCCGGCGCGAGGCCTTTGCCGCCATCATCAAGGAGCGGGGGGGCAGCCTCCTCGCCTACAAACCGACCTACGTCGCCGACTCGGACAAGAACTGGGAGCGGGAACAAGCCAGCATGGTACGCTGGCTGAAGAAATTGGCGAAGCCCGCTGGCATCATGGCCAGCCACGATTCCCAGGGCGTGCTCGTGCTCGATGCCTGTCGCCGGGCCGGCATCCGGGTGCCCGACGAGGTCGGCGTGGTCAGCGTCGACAACGATCCGGTCCTTTGTGATCTCGCCTCGCCCCCGCTCTCCAGCCTCGACCAGAATGTCGTCCGGCTGGGGTACGAGGCGGCCTCGCTGCTCGACCGCATGATGAACGGGGAAAAGGTCGAAACCCGGAACTACCTTTTCGAGCCCGGAGAAGTGGTGACCCGGCAGTCGTCCGATGTCGTCGCCGTCGATGACGGCCACGTGGCGGCGGCGCTCCGCTTCATCCGGGAGAACGCCTGCCGCGGGATCGACGTGCACTCGATCGCCCGTGCCGCCGGGCTGTCGCGGCGCGCCCTCGAGAAGAGGTTCACGACCAAGCTGGGCAAGACGCCGATGGATCAGGTCAACGAGATCCGCCTCCGCCGCATCAAAAAGCTCCTCCTCGAGACCGACTTCCTCCTCTCCGACATCGCCGCCCGCGTCGGCTTCGAGTACCACGAATACATGTCCCGCTACTTCCGCAAGCACACCGGCATGGCACCCGGCCAGTTCCGCCGCGCCCACCGGACGAAGGGGTGAAGGAGGGATCTCTCAACAGGTTTGACCGGTGGTCTCACCCGAGGCACGATTGTCCGGTGAAAGGTTCGGGCCGGTGGGAAATCAAAGAAGCTTCGCCGGAGCCCTTCTCCCCGATCTTTGTTTGTGCGATCATTTTCGCCGGGGTCGTCCGATTGGTCGAACTTTGTCTCGGCGCGTTTTCCCGGGTGAACGAGATTATCATCGTCTGGCGATCTCCCCAGGTGGGCTCCTTTTGCCTCGCCGAGATCCTCTTGGCCTGCGGGGTACTTTTTACCGTTCACGCCATCGTTGATGCCTTCCGCTTCCCGTGCCGATTGCGGCAGATGGGGGTGGTCATCTTTTCCGTGACCTTCCTCGCCTACACTTTCTGGATCTGGCTGTTCACCGGAAAGATGGAGGACGGGACTTTCGTCAGTGATCCGTGGCTCCCCGATACCCTCTCGAGCATGCTCGGGCTCTAGATCGAGTTCGCAAAAGTATAACAAGTCTGCGGGATCGTGCATTGTCCGGATCGGTGGGCGAGGCTACATCCATGGCATGAGCGAATTGCATTCGAGAGCCGGCGGGGGAAGCCCGGTCGGTATCGTTCTCGTCGGGGCAGGCCGTGCGGGGATGGTGCACGGGCGAAATTTCGCCCGCGTGGTGCCGGGTGCTCGGGTGGTGGCGGTGGCCGACGCCGAGCTCGGTGCGGCCGAGGTGGCGGCGGGCGAACTCGGGGCGGGCAAGGCGACCACGGATTTCCGCGAGGCCATGTGCCAATCCGGTGCCGACGCCGTGCTCATCGCCTCGCCTACCGTATTCCACTGCGAGATCGCCGTGGCGGCGGCCGAGGCGGGGCGCCACATTTTCTGCGAGAAGCCGATGGCCATGACGGTGGCGGAGTGCGACGCCATGGCGACCGCGGTCGAGAGAGCCGGGGTCGTCTGCCAGCTCGGTTTCATGCGGCGCTTTGACCGCGGGTTTGTCGCGGCCGCCGAACGCATCGCCGCGGGAGCGATCGGAGAGGTCGTCCAGGTGCGATCGCTCACCCATGGGCCGAGCTACCCGAAGTCATGGATGTTCGACCTCGCCAAGTCGAACGGTCCGCTCGCCGAGGTCAACAGCCACGACATCGACACCTTGCGCTGGCTATCCGGTAGCGAGATCACCGAGGTCTACGCGCTAGCCGGGAACTACCGGACGCCCGAGGCCCGGGCGGACTACCCCGATTTTTACGACCAGGTACAGCTGTCCGTCCGCTTCGCGAGTGGTGCGCAGGGCATGATCAGCGGGGCGCAAGGTGTCCGCTACGCCTACGATTCCCGCGCCGAGATCCTCGGGGCCACCGGACTCATCCGCGTGGGCGGGCTCGCCGGGCTCGGGGCGGAAGTGTGCGGGGGCGACCACGAGATCCGCCACCCTTCGGTCAATTCGTGGATCGATTTGTTTCGGGACGCCTATCTGGCGGAAGACATCGATTTCATCGACTGCGTCCGCACCGGGCGCGCGCCCCGCGCCGGGGCGGCCGACGGGCGCGCCGCCGTCGCCGTGGTCACTGCGGGCAACCGGTCGATCCGCGAGCAACGTCCCGTCTCCCTCAACCCAGACGCACCCTCATGATCGCCGCATTCCTCTACGGCCAAGGCGACCTCCGGGTCCGCGAAGCCGACGAACCCGAGCCCGCGCCGGGAGAGATCGTCATGCGCACCGGCAGTGCCTCGGTCTGCGGGACCGATATCCGCATGCTGCGCAACGGGCACCCCCAGGCCACCGCAGAATCCCCGCTCATCATCGGCCACGAGATGGCCGGGACGGTCGCGGCCGTCGGCGGCGGCGTGGCCGGGTGGGAGCCCGGCGACCGCATCTGTGTGGCCCCGAACTACAACCCGGCCAGCACGAAGCTCACCGTCATGGGGCTCGGGCACCTCGATCCCGGCTACCGCGCCCTCGGCATCCACGAGCACGGCGCCTTTGCGGAGTATGTTAGGATTCCGGCCGCCGCCGTGCAGCAGGGCAACGTGTTCGGGGTGCCCGAGGATCTCTCGCTCGCCGAGGCCGCCCTCGTCGAGCCGCTTTCCTGCTGCTTCAGCGCCTTCGAGAAAGCGCGTACCAGTGCGGGCGATACGGTGCTCATCGTCGGTGGGGGGCCGATCGGGCTGATGCACGCCAAGCTGGCGCGCATGGCGGGTGCCGGACACATCATCCTCAACGACCGCCATCCGGAACGGCTCGAGCTCGCCCGGCAGATCGACCCCGGCTTGCAGACGGTGTCCGGCGACCCCGGCGCGCTCGTCGAAGCCCTCACCGACGGCGCCGGGGCCGACATCATCATCACCGCGTGCCCATCGCCCGAGATCCAGTCGCGTTCGGTCGAGCTGGCCGCCGTCAATGGACGGATCATTTTCTTCGGCGGTGTCCCGAAAGACCGCTCGCGGGTGCCCATCGATTCGAACCTCATCCACTACCGGCAGATCGAGGTGACCGGCACGACCCGCCAGAGTCTCGCCCAGTTCAGCAAGACCCTCGACCTGCTCGCCGCGCGGGTGCTCCGCGTGGACGATCTCATCACCTCC
>CAZKYJ010000439.1:0-5025 GCA_964556355.1 uncultured Verrucomicrobiales bacterium
AGGTAACGAAGGAGGACGAGGGAAACACGACGCGGGGCACCTGGAGGGAAGGAGCTCCGCCTTCCGCGCGATGGGTGCTCGGTTGAGAACGTGTGATCGACGGGGAACCGCCGACCGAAGACCAGGTGAAAGCGTTTCGCCCCCTATTTGATGGGCGAGGTCGAAGTCGGGTGCGACGACCACGTCGAATTCTATTTGGAAGGGCACAATCTCCCGGATTTCGATCAGGAGTGGGTTTAGGGGGCTACCGACACATCGAGGTTTTGGACACGAACAAGAATGTGAAGCCAGCCTGCCATCACCGATTGCTCGCCCACACGGGGGCTATTTCGATTGTCATCGGGGTCGTCGGCGCGCTCGGAGTCATGCTTCTAGCTCTGCTAGGACAAGGGACGCATTTGGGTGAGTGGTCGATCATCGGATGGATTGCCCTCGCAACCGTACCGGTAGCTGGCATGGGCTACGTCTTGGGGGCTACGAAGTATGGACGTCGCGCGGGCAGGTCCGGCTTGAGCTTGGCGACGGGGCGAAGGAGTCCGGGGCAGATATCTTCTGTGCGGTCGCCGTCACGCGCGCGCGGCTCGCCAAGCCGCATGGGCGTCGGTGTGGGAAAGTAGCTGGGACTGCGCTCCCTGACGGCTTCGGCTGGCGGCGGTGAGGAACGGACGGGAGTTCATTGTCCGGTCGTGGTGAGGGCGACCCGCACCCGCCCGAAACGCAGGGGCCGCTCGGCGGTGGTGAATTCATCCTGCACGACGACCTGCTGCCAGCCGTCACCGAGATCGGTGACCGCGGGGATCTCCGCGGCTTCGGTGTAGGGGCCGGCCGGTGAGTCGCCGAAGAGTGGCGTGTAGATCAAGTCCGGGGCGATGGCCGGATCTCTTCGCGCGAACGTCAGGGTCAATCGGGAGCCTGAGCCCGTGTCCGCCACCGACACCTGCGGCAGTCCGGCGACGGCCGGTTCGGTCGGCGAGAGCCCGAAGGCACGCTCGATGAGGTGGACGAGGCCGTCCAGGTCGAAGTCGTCGAGCGGTCCGTTGCCGGCGGTCACGCCCGCGTCGATGAGGTTGAGCGCCGTCCAATCCGCCTGGGTCTGGGTGTAGACGCCCTCCACGCGGGTGGTCTGATTGCTGTAGACGGTGGCGGATTTCATGGCGGGTCGGGTCATGCCGACAACCGGGCGGAATTCGATATCGAGCTCGCCGGGCGGGATGGTGAAGAGGCGGTTCGATCCGAGGTAGGCGGTAAGGGGAACCCCGCTGCGGTCGACGACCCGCCAGGCGCCACCCTCGGCATTGCGGATCTGGCTAGTGAGCTGGCCGCGGTCGAAGCGGTCGCTGGTCGTCCCCGGTGACGAGTAGCTCGCGCCGCCGCCCGTCGCGTTCCCTCCGCCGGATCCCGCGGTCTCGGCGCGGTTCATCAGGTCGACCACCGCGTCGTCGATGCAGCGGACGATGGAGTCCCCGGTTCCGCCGATATAGATCGCGGCGGGGTAGAAATGGTCGTTGTCGGCACGCACATAGATCGGCCCGCCGCTGTTGCCAGGCGCGGCGCGGAAATCGTCGGTGCGGAAGACGGAGTTCTGCAGGTGGATGTAGGTGTCATTGTTAGGGGCGGTCGCGTGCATGCGGCCGCGATCCGCGAGCGGCACGGATTCTACCGGGTAGCCGACGACCAGCTTGTCCCGCGAGCTGATCAGCCACGGATTGGTGGCCTGCTCGTTGGAGGCGAGGTAGCCGCCCGAGCCTCCCCGCCCGGCGGCGCCGAGGAAATACAGGGCGGCGGCGTCCAGCGCCTGGCTTGCTGGGCTGCCGGTACCGGGGCCGAAGGCAGGATCCCCTACGGCCTCGGCACGACGTGCGGCATAGCTGTCGAAACGGTACCAGCCCCGCGGGCGGATCGGGGGGGTGTCGAAGGTTCCCCGTTGCCGCTGGTGGAACCAGTACACGGTGTTCACGTAGGCGAGCCGGGTGTCGTCGAAAAGGACGTGGGCGGCTGTCAGCACGGTGTGCTCTTTGGTGACGACACCGGAGCCGAACCCCTGCCCGGTGGCGATCTGACCGTTGAAGCGGTAGGGGTCGTCCGTGAAATCGACCGCGGTCGGCAATGGCTGGGGTTCGGCAACGCCGGCGGTTCCGCTGGCGAAGAGGTAGACGGCGGTCATGGCATTGACCTGCCCGGCCTGGACGGTGACGAGGGCCGGGCGCGGGGTGACCCGCCCGGCAATCGGCTTGAATTCGACCACGTAGGAGCCCCCCGCCAGCCCGTCGATGACGTCCTCCGAATCCCGCCACACGGTTTCACCCTGGCGGCGCCACTGGGCGCGCGATGCCTCGTCGGGCTCGGCCGCGAGGGCGGCCGGGGCGAGGGTTGCCGAGAGGGAGCCGGTGCCCGCGGCGAACCGGCTGACGTTCGAGTAGGCGGCGGTAAGGGTGGCCGGCGTGCCGGTGGTGCCATCGACGGGGACCAGGACGGGCAGGGGCTCGAGAAAGCCATCGGCCGGACGGAACTCGACCGGGTAGTTCCCCGTCGTCAGATTGACCGCAGGACTGCCGCCGTCGTCGGCGGAGTCGCGCCAGTCAATCTCCCCGGCCAGCCGCCATTGCCCGAGATCGCCGTCGTCGGTGATGGTCACCTCCAGCGTGCCGAGCGAGGGGGCGGGGTCCTCCGGGTCGGGGGCGGTGACGGTCAGCGACGATCCTGCGGTGCCGATGATGTCGTTGTCCACGATGGTGACGACGACCTCGCTCGGGGTTCCGAGGATCGCCGTGGCGGACGGCGACGAAAGCGTCACCGCGAAGGTTTCATCACCCTCGATTTCGGTATCGGCGACGATCAATGCGGTGAGGGTCATCTCCGCCTCTCCCGCTCCGAAAGCCAGCGTGCCTGCCACGCCGAAATAATCGCCACCAGGGCCGCCGGCAAACGCCCGGGCGGTGCCGTCGACGAAGGAGAAGTTGACGCTCGCCGCCGTGTCCAGGGCGCCGCTGCGCAGCACCCGGATTTCGGCGCTCGTTTGGCCCTCGCCGACCACGGCGATCGAGGCGTCGGCAAAGCCGATGACGGACGGGTCCGGCGTCCCGTCAAACGCGTGCGTCGCGCCCTCGCGTCCCAGCCCCGAATCGTCGTCCGAGATCGAGGCGAACACGGTGATGCTCTGGGCGATGCCGCCCGGGGCGGGGAGCCACTCGAGCCCCGCCGCGCCGGTCGCCCGGTCGGTGAAGCTCCCCGCCGTCAGCAACTCCCCGCTTCCCGGCACCCGCAGCACTCCGCCGTCGACGGCATCGAACTTGAAATGGGTGACCGCATCCGCGTTCCGGCCCGTGGGCAGGATCGCGACCTCGGGGGAAGCGAGAACCAAGGGCGCATCGACCTCGGCGATGCTGGCGAAACCTTGTCGCGCCAGCCCTCCGACCGTGAGGAATTGGCCGCCGACGGAGAAACTTTCGCCAACGGTGGTCACGCTGGTGACCGTCTCGTCGATCGGGAAATCGAAGTCGGGATCGGCGGTGGCGGTCGCGCCGGTCGAGAGAGCGGCGAGGTGGAGCCGGGGTGCCCCGCCGATATTGCTGAACGATCCCCCGACGATCACTCGCTGGCGGGCCTCGTCTAGGGCGAGACCGAAGACCGATCCATTATTGGCCGGCTCCCAGCCCATATCGATCGCGGCGTCCGCCAGCGAGAGCCGCGCGAGGTGACGTCGCGTGGTGCCCTGGATACCATCGAAGAGCCCGCCCACGTAGGCGTGATCTCCGGAGATGGCCAGCGCGAGCACGTTCCCCGTACTCGCCCCGCCGGTGAGGATGGGAAGCCAGTCGGGATCGCTGGTGCCCGTGGCAAAATCGATGCGCACGAGGGGTGGGCCGCTCGCGGAGTCGCTCCCTCCGACGTAGAGATGGGTGGCGTCGGCGGCGAGACGTCGCGGGCCGACCGGCATGATCTCCGGTTCCCAATCCGGGTCGGCGCGGCCGGTTCCCTCGAGATCGATTTTGGCGAGCCCCCGCAGCGGCAGCCCGCCGATCCCACCCACGGCATCAAAGAAGTTCCCGGTGACATAGAGGGAATCGCCCCGCGCCAGGAGCGAGGTGACATTGCTGCCGGAACCGGGGTCCCAGACCTGGTCGGCGGAGTCCGAGCCGAGGGGCACGCGCGCGAGGAAGCGGATCGCGGCGCCGCCGATCTCCAAAAAATCACCGCCCGCATAGACGTGGCCGCGGGCGAAGGCCAGTGCGGCTACCGGCTTGTCGGGTGACGGGTTCCACTCGTGGAGCGATCCGTCCGGGTTCACCCGGACGAGGTAGCGCCGCCCCTGGCGCTGGGAGAGGAAGAACCGTCCGCCAACCACCAGCGAGCCGTCGGGAAGCCCGACCACGGCGTCCGCCACGCCCGGCCGCTCGATCTGGGAGACGAAATCGGGATCGGCCTCTCCGGTGAGCTGGTCGTAGCGGGCCAGCGAGAGGTTCGAGCCGGCCTGGGCACCGGCGTGGGACCCGCCGATCAACAGCCCGGCCCCATCCGTCACCACCGACGTCACCGGCGGCGAACTCGCGTCCGGGAAAAGATCGAACGGGGTGTTCCGCAGCGCCCCGTTCGCCGTGATATCGAGCGCCGCCAGGTAGGCTCGATCCTGCCCCGCGATCCCCGTGAAGCGTCCGCCGGCGAACAGTGTGTCGCCCGCCACCGCGATATCGAAGACCTGGGGGCCGCCGGCGTTCGAGGTCGATCCGATCCATTGCGGATCGGCCGCCCCCGTCCCGCCCGGATCGACCCGCGCCAACGCCCGGTCGCTCTGGCCCCCGACGGTCTGATGCCGGCCCGCCACGTAGAGCCAGCCATCGTGGAATTCGAGGTCGCTGACCTGGCCGCTCGGCGCGGGGTCCCACGTCGTATCGACGCTAGCGTCGGTCGCCGATACTTTGACGAGATTGGTTCGCGCCGTGCCGCCCGCCGAGTTGAAAAACCCGCCGATGTAGATCGAGCCTCCACCGTCGGTTTCCAGGGCGTCGACCGCCACCGGAGAATTGT
>CAZKYJ010000440.1:0-3085 GCA_964556355.1 uncultured Verrucomicrobiales bacterium
CGTACCGATGAGGCCGCAGCGGCGCCAGGTGGCGGACAGCAGGTGGTGGATGATGAAGGCGGTGGTCGTCTTGCCGTTGGTCCCGGTGACCCCCACGACGGCGAGGTCCGCGGAGGGATCCCCGAAAAAGGTCGCGGCCAGGGTGGCGAGCGCCCGGCGGGAGTTGCCGACATGGATCCACGGCACGCCGTCGGACGCACCGCCCCATCCGGGGAGCTCCTCGGCGACGATGGCGGCGCAGCCCGCTTCGATGGCCGCAGGGATGAACTGGTGGCCATCCGCGGCGACGCCGCGGAGCGCCACGAAAACGACCCCGGGTCCAACCCGGCGGGAGTCGAACGAGATATCGGTCACCTCGGCATCGAGGTCACCCGTGACCGCCTTGGTTCCGGTGTTGGCGATGAGCGATTCTAGGGTCATCGGACGGGGGCCGCCGGCGCGGCGAAGGGGATGAGTTGGGTGGCGCCGCCGCTGAACGCGGCAGGCCGTGGCTCCGGCGTGACATCGACGGCCGCCATCGCCCGCGTCGCGATGCGCGCGAAGATCGGCCCGGCGATGGTGCCGCCGTAGAGGTTCACCTTGTCGGTCTTCGGATCATCCACCACGACGATGGCGGCCAGCTTGGGATCCTCGGCCGGAAGGAAGCCCATGTAGGACACGACATAGCGCCCGCTGAGGTACTGGCCCGTGGCAGGATCGTATTTCTGGGCGGTGCCCGTCTTCGCGGCGACGCTGTAGCCCTCGACGCAGCCTTTTGTCCCCGTACCGCCCTCGCTGGTGACGGCGACCATGGCCTGCTTGACCTGCGCCGCAGCCCGCTCGGAAATGACCCGGCGGACGACCGTCCGCTCGGTATCCAGCACCGGTTTACCGGAGGCGTCGACCACCGACCGGACGATGCGGGGAACGAGGAGTTCACCGCCGTTGGCCACCACGCCCAGGGCCGCGACCATCTGCAGGGGCGTCACCGCGACCTCGTAACCCATGGCCATGCGGGAGAACGAGGGAGCGCTCCACCGTTCGGGGGCGTGGACGACCCCGCTGGACTCGGCGGTCAGATTGAGCCCCGTGCCCTCGCCGAACCCGTAGGCTTTCATGTAGTCGTGGAAGCCGATCTTGCCGAGTTGCCGGGCGAGCTTGTAGGCGCCGATGTTGCTCGACTTGGCCATGACTTGGGTCACGGTCAGCTCGCCGTACGGATGGTGGTCATCCAGGCTGACACCGGCTTCCTGGTAGTGTCCGTAGTTGCAGTGGATCGGTGTGTTCGGCGTGACGACGCCACGGTCGAAGGCACCGCCGAGACTGACGATCTTGAACGTGGAACCGGGCTCGTAAACGTCGGCCACCGCGAAGTTGCGCGTGTTCCCGGAGCGGCTGTTCAGGTCGAAGTCCGGGCGGTTGGCCATCGCGAGGATCTCGCCGGTCATCGGGTTGGTCAGGATGACGCTGACCTTTTCGGCCGCGAGGTCGGGGAGGTAGATCTCTTCCGGATCGCTCCCCCGCTCGTCCAGCACGGACTCCACGATCTCCTGCAGGTGCATGTCGATCGTGAGCTGCACGTCGTTGCCATCCTTGGGGGGAAGGACATCGCCGCGGTAGGCGGGGATCTCGCGGCCGAGCCGGTCTTTTTCGAATGTGCGCTCGCCATCCTCCCCGCGCAGGAACGGCTCCATCGCCCCCTCGATCCCCTCACGTCCCACCTCCGTCCCGCCGTCCTGGCGGTTGGTGTAGCCTAACACATGCACGAGACGGTGGGGGCTGGGATAGAACCGGCGGCTCTCGCGGCGCCCGTAGATGCCCTTGATCGCGGCCTCGTCCATGAGTTCCTCCAGCCGGATGGCGGCCTCTTCCGTGACCTCCTTCCGCAGGATGATCTCGCTGCGACCGCTCTGTCCCAGCAGGCGCGCCAGCTCCCAGTCGTGGAACCCGAGCGGGCGGGCGAGCGTTTGCACCACATGGCTGAAGTAGTGCTCGCGCACCTCGTCCTGGGTGTAGATCCGGCGGAGATCGCGGGGGGCGATCCCCTCGGCCACCTTCAGCCCGCCCGCACAGATCTCCAGGTCATTGAGGTGGATGCTGTCGGCGTAGAAGGTGAAGCGCGCCTCGTTGCACGCGAGGAGCTGCCCGTGCCGGTCGGTGATGCTGCCGCGGCGCCCGTGGAGGGTGACGGTCTTGTGGAGCGAGTCTTTGGCGAACGCCGCGTAGTATTCCTTCCGGATGTGCTGGAGATAGATGAGCCGCAGCGAGAGAAGGCTCAACGCCGTGGCAAAAAATGCCAGGAGCAAGAGCATCCGTCTCTGAAAGCAGCGATCCATGGAAAAGTCCGGGTAAGGGGGAGCTAGTTCTGCGCGACCTTGGTGGTTCCGGGGATGGTGATGACCGCCGACGGGGGGATCGGGACGAGATCCGTCTCGCGCTGCTCGATCGCCGGGCGGAGGGCCGACGGGGTACTGGCGACGAGGATCTGATTGCGAAGCAGCTTGGTCTCGGCCACGAGCTCTTGCATCTCCACCCGGATGGCGAGCATGCGCGCCTCTTTGAGATGGACCTGGTTCTTCAGGTAGGCGAACCCGCAGCCGAAGGCGAGCCCGATCAGCCCCACCATGATGGTGTAGCTGAGCAGGGGCATCCCCAGGGCGTTTTTGTAGCGGAGGCGTGTCGGTTTCATGGGGAGGGGAATCGGTTAGGGGTGGGTCACGGGGTGGCGATGCGCTCGGCCACGCGGAGCTTGGCGCTGCGGGCCCGGGGGTTGGCGGCGGTCTCTTCGGGCGAGGCGACGAGGGCTTTTCGTACGACCGGGCGGAGGGCGAAATCGGGATTCGGTCGGGGCTCCGGCCACTCGGGGCGGTCGAGCCATTCTTGGCTGCGGGAGCGGACGAACTGTTTCACGATTCGGTCTTCCAACGAGTGGAAGGTGATGACCGCGAGACGCCCTCCGGGCCGGAGCCACCGCACGGCGCTTTCCAGGAAGTCCACCGCCGTGCCCGCCCCCAGCACGCCCACGAACAGGTACAGCCCGTACAGCACGGCCAGGGCCACGGGCACGCCCCACAGCGGGTGCACGGCCAGGTCCCCCAGCAGGCGC
>CAZKYJ010000440.1:3095-5015 GCA_964556355.1 uncultured Verrucomicrobiales bacterium
AGCGCGCCAAGCTCGTCGTTCACCGCGATGCGCAGCGCCTGAAAGACCTGGGTGGCGGGGTGGGTTTTTCCCGCCGGCCCTTTGCGGCGCCCCCCTTTGGCGCGTTCGACGAGTTCCGCCAAGCGCGCCGTCGATGTGATGCGCGCTTTGTCCCGCGCTTCGACCACGAATCGGGCGACCCGGCGAGACGCCCGCTCTTCCCCGAACCGGTAGAAGATGTCGGCCAGCTTCTCCTCGGGAAGCTCGTTGACCAGATCTTCGGCGCTGAGCGAGCTGTCGGGATCCATCCGCATATCCAGCGGGCCGTCCGAGCGCAGGGAGAACCCGCGCTCCGGCACATCGAGCTGGTGGGAGGACACCCCGAGGTCGACGAGCACCCCGTCCAGCCCGCTGACGCCCGCCTCTTCGAGAACGGTGGCAAACTGCCGAAAATTCAACCGCAGGGAAACGAAGGTCTCGTCGTAGTCGTGGAGCCGATCGCCGGCCGCTGCGAGGGCGTGCGGATCTTGGTCGAGCCCGAGGACACCGGCGCCTTCTTCCAGGAGCCTCTCGGTGTGGCCGCCGCCACCCAAAGTTCCATCAAGGATCAGCTTGCCCTCACCGGGAGCCAAGAAGTGCACCACCTCCTCGAGCAAGACCGGGCGGTGGGAGAATCCCGCGACCTGGGCTGCGGGCCCGTCCGTGCCCCCCCCGGACGACGCCTTCCCCGACGACGCGAAGCGCCCGCCCATCCCCGGGCGCACCGGCGAGGGAGCCGGGCGATCCGGCGGCGGGGGCTGCGGCCAGTCCGCAAGCTGCCAGAGCCCTTGAGGATCTGCCAGCAATCCGGCCGCGCCGCCCAACCTCCTCAGAAATGTCGCGCGCAGATTCATAGCCCAAGTTCCTCCAGTGCCGCGTCGAATGCTTCCGCCCCGTCGGCGATCTCGCTGTTCCAAGCCTTCTGACTCCAAATTTCAATATTTCTCCCCGTGCCGGCGAGCACGACCTCACCCTCCAATCCGGCAGCGGCGCACACCGCCGCCGGGAGCACCACACGCCCGCTCTTGTCCAGTGGGCACGGGGTCGCCCGCGCGAAAAACTGGCGCAAGAAGTCGGTGCCTTTCCTCCCGGCGAAGGATTCGTTGCTCTTTACGGTTTTGATAAGTCGCTCAATTTCATCTGCTAAAACAAGGGAAACGAAGGGCTTTTTCGCATCTGGAATCGCGTAGTACTCCGCGTCGCCGTCCAGTCTCCAGCGCGACGGGACGGTCACACGATTCTTCGCATCGAGCGCGTGAACGACCGTTCCGACAAAGATCCGCTGGTTTTCTTGATGGATTTCCACTGGTTCGACGGCGCCCCACCACGCCCCATTTCGCCCCACCAGTAACCATTTTCGCCTTAATGGTCAATCTAATCTTCATAATTAGCAGAGAATAATTGGGCTGATTGGAAGCTTCCATCACACCGGTGGGTACCGTAATTACCATGCGATACTCGATTGAGCTCGTTAAGTATAGTGAAAATTTTGTATATCTTAAATAAATGGAACTGATTCGACCGTAATATTTTTGGATGCTGGCGGAATGGTGCGGCCCGCGGATTCCGCGAATCCCGATATTTTATATCCCGAGACAGGATGGGGCACCGCGGCTTCGCTGGGAAGAAGCCGGGAACGCCGAGGGGAGAAAGTAGACCAAAAAGTGTGTCTGTCCCGGCCTAATCGTCGCCGCGGGGGTCGCGGGTGATCACTTTGTCCTCGGGGAGGAGGTCGTTCGCGACCGGCTCGGCCGTCACCTCGCCCGTGGCCGCCCACTCGGTCCCCCGCACAAGCGTCTCTTGGAAGCCGATCCCGGTCATCGCTTTCACGTCGTGCCCCAAGGTCGTGTGGAAGACGCGCCCGGCACCGTAGTCCAGCGCCATTAGCATCGGCTCGTTTTC
>CAZKYJ010000441.1:0-5015 GCA_964556355.1 uncultured Verrucomicrobiales bacterium
CCTCGCCTCCCTCGGTGCCGGCGTCGTGGTGAGTATCCTCAGCTTGGCGAAATTGCTGGAGTTCCTTTTCGCCCGCTACGAGGTGGCCGTCTGGGCGTTTTTCTTCGGGCTTATCTTGGCGTCCGTCCCCTTCGTCGCCCGCGAGATCAAAAGGTGGGGAGCCGGAACGATCGCCGCCGCGGTCCTCGGCTGCGCCGTCGCGGCCGGGCTCGCTTTCGTCCCCCGGGCCGGCGCCAGCGAGAGCGCTCCGTACGTTTTCCTCTGTGGCATCGTGGCCATCTCCAGCATGATCATCCCCGGGGTCTCCGGTTCGTTCGTGCTCCTCCTCATGGGGAACTACTTCCTCGTCCTCGGCGCCATCTCCGGGCTCGACCTGAAGATCCTCATCCCCTTCGGCATCGGCTGCGTCGTGGGGCTCGCCGCACTGTCGCGCCTCCTCGCCTGGATCTTCGCCCGCTACCACGATATCGCCGTCGCCCTCATCGCCGGGTTCGTCGCCGGCTCGCTCCTCATCATCTGGCCGTGGAAGGATACCGTCTACGAGCAGAACGATGCCGGGCAGTATCTCGTCAAAACCGCCGACCGCGCGCTGGTGGAGCGCGGCGATGACGTCACGGCCGCCATCGCCTCGCTGGCCGAAGGCGAGGAGCTCGTCGTCATCGGCTACGAGTCATGGCAGCTCCCCGACTTCGGCGAGAAGGCGACCTATCTGCAGCTCGCCCTCCTCCTGGCGGGCGCCGCCCTCGTCTGGGGCATCGAACGCGCCGGATCGCAGAAGCCCGTGAAGTCGGAGTAGGGCGGCAGGGAAGGCGCGGAATGGGACTTGGGTGCCGGCCAAGAATGGAAGGGATCGGGCACTGATCAATCGAAACCAAAAGCTCGCTCCCTCAGTCTTACACTTTCCGTGTTATCCGTTGCGGGGAATCTGCCCCTGAACCTGCGCCCATCGGCGCCCTCTGCGGCGCTTCGCCTACCGCGTTCCCCGCAGGCGGATGTAGTGCTCGCCCGTGGCAGTACCAGATTCGCGGAGTGTTAGGGTCTCGGTGCCGTCGCCGTTGGC
This sequence comes from uncultured Verrucomicrobiales bacterium, assembly GCA_964556355.1. GTDB lineage: Bacteria > Verrucomicrobiota > Verrucomicrobiia > Verrucomicrobiales > DEV007 > CAZKYJ01. The sequence goes on from CAZKYJ010000441.1 coordinate 1,061, forward strand.
GACGGGGCCGGCGTGGACGACGGCGGTGGTCGGCGCCCAGGTGAGGAGGTCGTCGGAGATCTCGAGGGCGTAGGTGGTGACGGCGTCGGCGCCGACGGGGCGGGTGAAGGTGAGTGCCAGGCGGGGGGCGCCCGCGGCCTCGACGACCGAGGCGGTGGGGAGGTCGGCGGTGGAGGATGCGGCCGGGTCGGAGGCGAGCATGAACTCGAGGAGGGCGGCGATGCCGTCGTGGTCGTCGTCGGAGGCGAGGTCGGCGATGCCATTCTCGGTCATCCAGTCGGTGAGCGGGTCGCCGGTTTCTTCGCTCCCGGGGGTTCCGGCGGCGGCGAAGCTGGCGCGCCAGCTGGTGGCGAGGCCATGCTCGGGGACGGACGCGGGGTCGGCGAGGGTGAGCGATGGTCCCGATCCGTCCGGGGCGGTCGGCCAGGGGGGGCTGTCGTCGTAGACGAAGTCGCGGATGCCGTCGCCGGCACCGAACGAGAGTTTGAGTTGTTCCCCTCCGTTGGCGAGCCGGTCGCCGGTCTCCCACTGGCCGGCCACGGGCAGGCCGGCACCGTAGCGAAACTCGAAAGCGGGGATGTTGTTGACGACGAGGGCGATCTCGCCGGGGGCGAGGCTGGTGATGGCGGCACCGAGGAAATCGAAGTCGACGCCCTTGGTGAAGCGGAGGTCGGCGAGGTCGAGGGTGGTGGCGCCGACGTTTTTAAGCTCGATGTATTCGAAGAGGTTGTCGTCGGTGAACCCGGCGGCGATCTCCGCGGCGGTGGGGTCGGCGGGGTGGTACATGACCTCGGTGATGACGAGGCCGGCGAGGTAGGGGGAGATGTCGGGCAGGGTGGTGGTGAACTCGACAGGGTCGGACCAGTGGCTCCAGCGGCCGGTATTGTCCTGGTGGCGGACGCGGGCGCGGTAGGTGAGGCCCGAGCGGACGGCGACGGTGGGTGGGGCGATGGTGTTGCTGAACGTGGTGAGGGCGCCGGATTCCCAGTCGCTCTCCAGCTCGAGCTTGAAGCGGTCGGCCGGGTCGTGGGACGGTGCGGACGGATCGGTGATCTGGGCGATACGCCACTCGATCGCACCGAAGGTATCGTTCACCTGCGGGTCGGAGAACGCGCTGGTCTGGAACGCGAGCCCGTTGGTCGGGAAGCCCGCGCCGCCGGTGTAGGTGATGCTGGGCGTGTTGGGAATCTGATCTCCCTCGCCGGCCGAGTCGGCTAGGAAGTCGAGGAAGTCGTCGCGGCCCTGCTGGCCGGAAAGGCCGTTGTCGTTGGCCTGGCCGAGGACGGAGTCGTTGCCCCCGGGCCAGCTGCCACCGGTGAAGGCGAAGTTTTTCATGTCCTGCACGTAGGCGGCCAGCGAGGTGGTGCCGGGACCGCTGAGGTGGTTGTAGTTGCCGGCGTCGCCGGGGGCCCCCTTCCAGCGGGCGGCGTCGGCGGCCTCGATCGGAGCTAGGAACGCGGCGAACTCGTCGATGACCGGGCCGATCTGGTCCGGCTGCCAGAGGAGGTCGCGGAGGTGGCGGACGGCGTTGTAGTAGGTTGGCCAGAGCTCGGGGGTGGTGGTGGTGTCGCCGCCGCCGCCGCGCCCGTCGAAGAGGGCGTTGTAGACAACGTCGTGCCCGTGGTTGTAGCTGGGTCCCCAGCTGGAGTCGGTGTCCCACGGGAGGATCCAGAGCTTGCCGCGGTTCCCGTTGGCGGGAAGGTAGTCGGGTTCGAAGTAGTAGACCATGTTCTTGTTGGCGCTCGGCCAGTAGTCGTAGTGGCGGATGGCTTGGACGAGGGCGTGGGAGCGGGTCCAGCGGTCGATGTTGACGTTGGCGGTGATGGTGGCGGCGTCGTCGGAGCCGTCGAGCTGCCCCTCGATCCAGTCGTGGTCGCTACCGTCGTCCGGCGCGAAGGGAGCCTGGTAGCGCTGCTGCCGCGCCCAGTCCGTCGTCTGGTTGATGAGCTTGTAGAGGTTGCCCTTTTCCAGGTCATGCTCTTCGAGGAAGCGGACGTCGTAGGTCTCGGAAACGAAGCGGAAGCCGTCGAAGTCGCCGCGCCACGGGTCGGGGGCCTCGGCTTCGCCGTCGAGCACCCGCCACTGCACGTAGAGGGGGTTGGCGGCCGGCACGCCGACTTTCTGGAAGAGGTAGTAGTTGACGGCCTCGTTGAGGGCGAACGTCTGGGTCTGGCGGTTCGACTGCCCTTTGCCGAGGGTGAGGGTGCGCCAGTCTTGCGAGTAGCGGTCGCCGAACTGGTCGCGGGCGCGGAAGCGGCTGCCGTCGTTGAAGCGGACGCGCATCGAGCGCTTGCCGCCGCCCTGGTAGCGGCCGTTGGCACCGCGGAGGCGGTAGCGGATGTTGTCGTAGACCCTCCCGTCGTAGACGAGGGCGCCGTTCCAATTGTAGAGGAAGCGGGCTTCGGTCCCCTGGGTGATCTGGTCCGCGCCGCTGTAGCCGATGCACTCGGCGTAGTCTTCGCCCCTGGTGATGAGGTGATAGACGGGCAGGGCTGTCGCCATGGTCACGGCGTCGGTGCCCTCGTAGGCGGGAACGCCATCGTAGACGAAGGTGGCGAAGTTGAGCGCCAGGTCGTCGGGGTAGGGCACGCGGGCGGAGGCGCCGAGGACATCGGCGATGGTGATGCGGTAGCGGACGAGGGTGCGGTGCGCCTGCGCGGGAAGGACGGCGGTGAAGGTGTCATCGCCGGCGAGGGCATCGCCCCCGGTCCCATCGTCGACCATGGGCAGGGAGGCCCAGTTGGTATCGTAGGCCGGGTTGTCGGGACGGGTCTGGCTGGTGTCGATGTTGCCCCCGGCGATGGGGAGGGGGAGCTGGGCGGGGACGTAGGCGCCCGGCGCATTGATTTGGTACTCCAGGGTGACGGAGGCGACGCCCTCGGGATCCGTGATCCGGGCGGTGACGGTGACGGGCTGGCCGCCGGCGGGTTGTTCCGGCGCATGATCGACCTGGCGGATGTTGGGGGCGGCGTTGGTGGCGAAGACGGTGTTCCGCGCGGCGGGGGAGGGGACGGGCAGGGTGTCGTCCTGCCCGGGGCGGACGATCTCGATGTCGAATCCGAGATCGCTGCTGCTGAGCGTTCCATTGAAGACCTGGACCGCGATGGTGTTCGTGCCCTCCACGAGGTAGGCGCCGGGATTGGCGATGGTGACGGATTCCAGCGCGCCCTCGTTGGGGGTGTTCGTCCCTACGTCGCCGATGGTCGGCGGGTCGGGGGTGAAGCGGGGCCGGGCCACCTCGACGCCGTTGATCCAGGCGACGAACGCGTCGTCCGCGACGAAATTGAGGGTGAGCTGGGTGGGCGTTTCGCCGGGGGCGATGGTGAAGGTGTTGCGCAGGAAGAGGCACCGGTAATTGCCCTGCATGCCGGTGACGGTGGTGTTCAGCGAGAGGCCATTGACGTTGCCGTAGCCGATGGGGGTCTGTGCCGCAGCCCAGGTGCCGTCCTCGATAAATCCCGGTGCCCGCCAGGCCTCGATGGGGTTCGAGGCTTCGCTGGAGCCGGGGCGCCAAGACCAGCCGCCGTCGGTAAAATCGAGGAGCGTCGCCTCGGGGAGGACGCTTTGGGGGAAGGAGGCGCGCCACGAACTCCCCAGAGAGTTGTCGAGCGAGGGGTGGATGAGCTCGATGGAGGCGCCCCCTCCATCCGATGCGGTTGGCCAGGGGAAGCCAACCTTGTAATCGACCTCATCGATCACGGTATCGCCCGGGTCGCGTAGGCGGAGGGTCTCCCCGTCAGAGCTGAGACTGCCCAAAAACGGGCCGATGGCCGGCGCGCCGAGGGTGGACTGGAGGGTGGCGGGATCTTCCGCGACGACGAGGTAGCCGCCGGGGCCGATGGCGGTGGGGCTGGGGAACACGAAGTCGACCGCGCCGGAGAGCCGCCAGCCAGAAATATCCGCGTTGGTGTCCGCCTGGTTGTGTAACTCGACGAACTCCTGGCGGATCGTGTTC
>CAZKYJ010000442.1:0-3357 GCA_964556355.1 uncultured Verrucomicrobiales bacterium
CGAGGTCACCCGCGGGCTGCTCGACCATTACGGCTATTCGGTTGTCACGGCCGAGCACGGCGAGGCGGCGCTCGATCGGTTGCGTGCCGATCCCTACGCGATCGATCTGGTAATTCTCGATCTCACGATGCCGGTTCTGGCGGGTCAGGAAACCCTCGCCGCGATCCGAAGGATGCGCCCCGATCTGCCGGTCATCATCTGTTCCGGCTACCTCGTCGATGTGGACGCCTTCGCCTCCGAGGCGGGCTCGCGGCCAGACGGCTTCCTCCAGAAGCCGTTCACCCCACCCGCCCTTATCGATCTCGTCGGGAACCTGCTCGCCGCAGGCCTACCGTCATAGGCCAGCTTCTCCGCGCGCGCATCGCGGCGCGGCACCGGAGAGATCCTCTCCCTACGCCCTGGCCAGCGCCGCGAGTAGCGCCTTGTTCAGGCGGATTCCCGCCTCGAAGTTCTCGACGGGGAAATTCTCGTTCGGCGCGTGGATCTGGCAGTCGGGGAGTGCCAGCCCGAGGAGGAGCGTCTCGGCGCCGAGCACATCTTTGAACGTCTGGACGATCGGGATGCTGCCGCCCTCGCGGATGAGGGCCGGTTCGACTCCGGGGAAGGTCTCACGCAACGCGTCCTGTGCCGCCTTCCCGAACCCGGTGTGCGGGTCGGTGAGATACGGCTTCCCGCTATGCCCGACGACCACCTCCACGGTGACCGCGTCGGGCAGCACCGATTCCAGGTGCGCCTTGACCTTGGCCGTGATGTCGGCCGGGTTCTGGTTGGGCACGAGGCGGAAACTCAGCTTCGCCATGGCCTCGGACGGGATGACGGTTTTCGATCCCTCCCCCTGGTAGCCGCCGCCGATCCCGTTGACCTCGGCCGTCGGGCGCGCCCAGCGACGCTCGAGATCGGTGAACCCCGCCTCGCCGAAAAGTTTGCCCACCCCGGTGATGGCGAGCGTCTCGCCCTCGCCAGGGAGATTCGCCCACGCCTCGCGCTCCCAGTCGTTCAGATCCGCAACATCGTCGTAGAATCCGGGGACGGTCACGCGGCCGTCAGCGTCGTGGAGCGAGGCCACGAGGCGGGCCACCATGTCGGCGGGATTGGCGACGCTGCCACCCCAGATCCCGGAGTGGAGATCCATGGCCGGCCCGCGCACGATCGCCTCGACGCACGCGATGCCACGCAGACCATAGGTGAATGTCGGCACCCCGGGTGACACCATCCCGGTGTCAGAGATGGCCACGATATCGCAGGCCAGCCGTTCCCGGTTCGCTTCGAGGAAGGTCTCGAGGTTCGGGCTCCCGATCTCCTCCTCGCCCTCGATGAGAAAGACGACATTGACCGGGAGGTCGCCCTCCGCCTCCAGCGTCTCACCGGCCCCGATGACGTGGGCGAGGTGCTGGCCTTTGTTGTCGGTGGCACCCCGGGCGAAAATGACCCCGTTCTCCACGCGCGGCTCGAACGGAGGCGACTTCCAGAGGGCGAGCGGATCGACCGGCTGGACATCGTAATGGCCATAGATGAGCACCGTCGGGCGCCCGGGCTTCTTTGGCCCCTCCGCGAGCACGACCGGATGTCCGGGCGTCGGGTGGATCGAGGCGACAAAACCGTAGCCCGCGAGCTTGCCCTCCAGCCACTGCGCGCAGGCGAGCATGTCAGCCTTGTGCGCCGGGTCGGTGGAGATGCTGGGGAAGTGCAGGTGCGCGATGAGGTCGTCGAGATGGGAGGTTGCCATGGGTCAGAAAATGCGGGGCGTGGGCAGCCCTTTCGAGCTCTGGTAGTTTTGGTAGGCGAAGAAGCCGAAGAACATTGCCAAGAACGTGCGCCCTTGCACCAGCGCGAAGATCGCGACGGCCGCCGCCACCACCATGCTGACCCGGTAGGCGAGCAGCGGGTTTCTTGAGCCCACCGCAGCCTCCATGATGCGCCCGCCGTCGAGGGGGAGCACTGGGATTAGGTTGAGCAGCGACCACCAGAAGTTCACGAAAAGAAACTGGCTCAGCGCATACGCGGCGGGGAGTGATGTCGGCGGGAAGTGTGCGGCATAGCGCTCGCCCAGCGCCCAGAGAACCAGCCCGAACACCGGCCCCATGGCCGAAATGATGATCGATTCTTGCCGGCTGGCGCGGCGCCCGCCCTCGGGGATCGCCAACCCGCCCATCCCGTGGAGCAATATCCTGGGGTGGGCACCGAGGAGCTTGCGCTGGAAGAGGGTATGCCCGAGCTCGTGCGCCATGATGGAGACGAAGGCCACCACCATCCAGATGAGCAGAAGGAGCCCGGGTGAGGGAGCCCCCGTCACGCTGCGCGAACCGAAAAGTGCCATCACGACCCAGAAGAGCCAGTGGACGGTTACGGGGAAGCCGAGGAAGTTGAAACGCAGCATGGCGCAACGATCTACGCTCGGCATGGGCGCCTCGCCATCGCAAATCCGTCTGCCCTGACGCCAGGCACGCCCCCCGTTGCCGCGCCCCGCGACATCAGGGGTCGCCCCACCGGGGTTTTCCTGTCATAGTTGGCCGGATGAGAGCTCTCCCCCAGCGCTGGCGCGGCATCGGCTTGGCACTTTCTGCGGGGCTTCTTCCCGTCGCGCTGCCGGGTGCCGACTTCGAGTCGGAGGTTTTCCCCCTCCTCGAGCGCCACTGTTTCGAGTGCCACGACCGCACGACCCTGAAGGGTGGGGTCGGGCTCGACTCCTACTTCCACGCCAGCCGCCCGACCGACGGCGGGGATCGCCTCATCGTCCCGGGCGACCCGGAAGCCTCCGCCCTGCTGCGCGTGGTGCGGGCAAGCGATCCCGACCTGCGGATGCCCCGCGAGCGCGACCCGCTGACCGCGGACGAGATCGCGCTCCTGACCTCCTGGATCGCGGAGGGTGCGGAGTGGCCCGACGACGGCTGGCGCCCGCCGGTGCACTGGGCCTACGCCGCCCCCGAAGCCCCCCCCTTTCCCCCGGGAGGGCAACACTTGCTGGAAGGGCGGAAGGCCAACGGCATCGACCGCTTCATCGCCGCCCGCCTCGCCAGTTCCGGCCTGGCGCTGAATCCCGAGGCGGAGCCGGCCCGGCTCCTGCGGCGCCTCTACCTCGACACCATCGGGCTCCCCCCGTCCGTCGAAGCCGTGGACGCCTTCCTCGCCGACCCCAGTTTCGCGCACTACACCCGCATCCTTGACCGGCTGCTCGCCTCGCCAGCCTTCGGGGAGAAGTGGGCGGTGCCCTGGCTGGATCTCGCCCGCTACGCGGATTCGGAGGGCTACCAGAAGGACCAGCCCCGCCTGATGTGGCCGTGGCGCGACTGGGTCATCGACGCGATCAATGACGACATGCCGTTCGACCAGTTCACGATCGAGCAGCTGGCCGGGGAC
>CAZKYJ010000442.1:3367-5010 GCA_964556355.1 uncultured Verrucomicrobiales bacterium
CTTGCTCCCGGACGCGACCGAGTCCCAGATCGTGGCGAGCGGGTTCCACCGCAATGCCCCGACCAACCTCGAGGCGGGTACCGACCCGGCTGAGGATCACTACAAAATGGTCGTGGATCGGGTCAATACCACCGGAACGATCTGGCTCGGCACCACCCTCGGATGCGCCCAGTGCCACAACCACAAGTACGACCCGATCTCGGCGCGGGACTACTACGCCCTCTTCGCATTCTTCAACAACACCCCCCGGGAGTCGAAACAGGATGGCGACCAGATGGGGATGTCAGGACTCTCCCACATCGGACCCACCCTCAAGGTCGCGCCAACGGCCGCCGATGCCCGCAGCATCGCGGCCAGCCAGGCGGCGCTCGAGGCCCGCATCGCCGAGATCGAGAGCGCCATCCGCAAGGCCGTCTCGCGATCGGTCGCGGAGAATCCTCAAGGCCGCCGCAGCATTCCCGAAGACGTGCTCACCATCCTCGACGGTGACGACGGGATGTCGCTCGCCGAGTGCAAGAGGGTGCTCGACAAAGTTCCCGGCGCCAAAATCGCCGGGCTTCGGCGAGATGTGGCCGAGGCGGAGATCATGCAGGATCGCGTGGCGGCAGACCGGGGGAAAGCCGTGCGGGTCATGCGCGAGATGGACGCCGCCCGGCCGACGTTCATCGCGCGCCGCGGCGACTTCCTCAGCGAGGGAGAGAGGGTCGAGCCGGCCACCCCCGGCGCGCTCCATGACTTCCCTGCGGACCTGCCTCGCGACCGGCTCGGCCTGGCCCGGTGGCTCGCCGCCCCGGAGAACCCGCTGGCGGCACGTGCCTTCGTCAACCGCCTCTGGATCGAGGTTTTCGGGCAGGGGCTCGTCACCACCCCGGGGGACTTCGGCACCCAAGGCGAGCGCCCGACCCATCCGCAGCTTCTCGACTGGCTTGCGGTGGCCTTTTGGGAAGACGACCACGGGTCCCTCAAGTCGGCCCTGCGGCGGGTGTTGCTTTCCGCGACCTATCGCCAGTCGACCGCTTTCGACCCGACCTCGGGCGAGACCGATCCGCTCAACCAGCTCCTCTGGCGGCATCCGGGGCACCGCCTGCATGCCGAGACGATCCGCGACCAGGCGCTGGCTATCAGCGGGCTTCTCGTCGAGCGGCTTGGAGGACCGAGCGTGCGCCCGTTCCAGCCCGCCACTTTCTGGCGGAAAACGGCCGGCGCCTCCGAAACCTACTACATCCCATCGGTCGGCGACGACGCCTACCGACGGGGCGCCTACACGCTGTGGCGGCGCAATGCGCACTACCCCAGCTTCGCCAACTTCGACGCCCCCGACCGCACGGTGTGCGTCGTGCAGCGCGACGTTTCGAACACGCCTCTGCAGGCCCTGACCCTGCTCAATGACCCGGTCTACGTCGAGGTCGCGGAGGCGTTCGGTAGACGCATCGCGGCCGAGGGTGGCGCCACTCTCGACGAACGCCTCCTCTGGGCATTCCGTACCGCGTTGGCGCGTTTCCCCAGCGCGGAGGAGCGGGCGCTCTTGCGGTCGTCGTTCGACGCGGCGCTCGCCAACTATCAGAGCGACGCCGCCGCCTTCCGCGAGATTGCCACCATCCTGCTAAACCTCCACGAATCGATCAACCGGAGCTGATCACGAC
>CAZKYJ010000443.1:0-1343 GCA_964556355.1 uncultured Verrucomicrobiales bacterium
GGGCACGCTGCACGTCGTCGAGGATGGTTTCGAACGGCGAAAACCGGCTGTCCCGCTCGACGACCACGATCTCCGCCCGGCTTCTCTTCACGATCTCCTCGAACAGTTGCCAGACGGGCTCCATGACCGGAGAGTTGTGGCAATCCTCCCACTTTCCGTCCCGGTACTCGCCACCTGCCAGATGGATCTGCGCGACGCGGTCGAGCGGCACGCGGTCGAGGAACTCCATGGCGTCGTAGCCATGGTTCTCGGAATTGTTGAAAACGTTCGTCGCGTCGAGCAGGAGGGTGCAGTCGGTCTCCTCGGTGATGCGGCGGAGGAAATCGGCCTCGGAAAGCGAGGGGTTCGGCGCCGGGAAATGGTAGGTCACATTCTCTAAAGAAAACGGCCTCCCGAGCACCTCGCGGACCGCCTCGTAGTTGGCCTTCACCCACTGCACCGACTCCTCCTCGAACGGCATGGCAAGGAAGGTCGAGACATCCTTGCCGTCCATTCGGTGAAATGTCAGATGCTCGCTGAAGACCTCGATACCATGGCGCTGCATGACTTTCTTGGTTTCGTCGAGATAGTCTCGACTCAGCGGCTCGACGCTCCCGATCGACAGGCTGATCCCGTGGGCGACGCAAGGGAACTCGGCGGCCACTTCGGCCAGAAGCATCTCGTCCGGGTCGGTATTGAGCCGCCGCCGCCGATTGATATAGTCCTGTGTCGGGATCTCGAGAAGGTCGATCGCGTCACGGTTGCGCAGCACGCCGTCCTGCAAGAGATAGCGGTAGGCGAGACCGACACCGTAGGGTCGTGTGTGTTTGTTCATTGGTTCTGGTCAGACTTTGGAGAATTGGGGGGAGGGAAACTGTCTCCAGTTCCCGCGCGCCAGCGCGGGTTCCGCCGGCGGGGAACCCCCGCCGGCGAAATCGACTGTCGGCTCAGTGGCAGTTGCGCCAGCAGTTGCGGCTCCAGCAGTTACGCCAGCAGTTGCGCCAGCATCCCATGGGCTTGACGTCGCCCGCGTTCGCGGATTCGGGCTCGCCGCCCGCAGCGCCCAGTTGCTTTTTGACGTCGGTGGGCGCGACTTCGAACCCTCCGAGCTGATCGTCGGGGACGTTGTAGAAACGTCCGTCCATGCTTCTTAGTATTGCCATATCGTATTTTCCTTTCGTTTTTCTAGTTACTTCGTTTCCACCTGGTGGCAGAGGGGTCGGCGGCTCAGGAGAGCCCCATGCTTCTCTCCAGATCGTCGAGGACGATGCGGATCGGCGCCTGGATCATGTGACGGCAGTGCTTAGTCTCGGCCGAGGCGAAGGTACCGTTTTCGTAGTATTTGTTCGAGGGGGATGCCCAGT
>CAZKYJ010000443.1:1353-5005 GCA_964556355.1 uncultured Verrucomicrobiales bacterium
AGGACGAGGCGGTCGGCCGCCACAAGCGTGTCCTCCACGACGTCGGCGTCGACCCGTTGGAAAGCCTCGGAGCGGGTCGCGTCGAAGACGCTCCCGGTGTTGAGGTTGCCGAAGGTGAAGGTCCCGTATTTCTCGCTCGCCTGCCCGAGGAGTTCGGGCGAGAAGGTCGAGAAGTTGCCGTAGCAATCGACGCTGATCATGGAGAGTGGATTCGTCTCGAGGTTGTAGTAGACGCCACCGTTCTCCCCGCAGCTCGCGGGGTCGAGGATCTTCGCCCGGGCCAGCTCGAACTCGCGGATCCGCAAGGGAAACCCTTCGCTGCGATTGAGTGCGTAAACCCGTTCGAGGAACCCGTTGACCCGGGCGTCCTGCTCGTCGCTTTCCCCGAGCGAAGAGGCCTCGTTGGCCCCCTCGACCTCTTCGATGTTGAAGCCGACGCCCTGGATCTGCTGATCCCTGAAGAACCGGTAGATCTCGTCGGGGTGGTCGAGTGATCTGTCGGAGATGACGGCCACGGCGCCGAACCCGATGCCGTGCTCGCGGAGCTTGGCGGCACCGGCCATCGCCTTGGCGAAAGTCCCCTCGCCCTTGCGGGTGACACGGTGACTATCGTGGATGAATTCTGGCCCGTCGATACTGAGCCCGACGCTGACTGCATGTTCTTTGAAGAACGCGCACCAGCGGTCGTTGATGAGGGTTCCGTTGGTCTGGACGACGTGATTGACCTTGCCTCGCAAGCGATCGGACTCATCGATGATGGCAAAGGCCTCTTCGTACCAAGTGACGGGGACGGCCAATGGCTCGCCGGCATGCCACAGGATATCAAACGGCCGGTCGGCCAGGCCGCTTTGCTCGACCTGGCGAATGACATTTCTCAGGACATCGAAGGACATCCGTTGCGTGGAAGTGCGGTTGGGAAGGTAGCAGTAATCGCAATTGATATTGCAGAACGGGCTGGCTTGGATCACCAGGACCCCAAGGCTGATGCGCTGCACCGGGTCGGCGATCCGCGGCGGTTCGAGTGTGGCTGTCTGGGGCATCTCAGTAGGTGTTGGGGGACGGGCGGGCTCCGATCTCTGATCGGATTCGCGCGATGCGCTGGGGAATGGTGAGCTCGGAGGTCATCTCCCTGCGACGGGCGCGGAGTCTTTCGACCCGTTGGGCGATTCCGAGGCGCGGGCGCCGCTGGGGGGGGAGAATGGCTTTCTGGTGTTCCACGGCAATAGTGGGTGTAATGGGGTTGGCGGGGTGACTAAAATCGGTCACAGGGCGTCTGACGATGGTGACCACGGCTCTATTCAAAGGATTGTTCAGAGACTTCGCTTCCCTAAGACCATGACCCCGCCCGCACCGCTCGCCCTCCCATCTCCTGCCCGGCGCAAGCGGAGTATCCGCCTGATCCGCGAGTGTGTTGGCGGCCTCGGGTGGAAGTACCGCGCCTACCTGATCGGCTATATCGCCATCTCCCTCATCTTCTTGCTTCCCCCGCTTCTCCTCGAGCTATTCACGACCGGCGTGACCGGGCTCGATGCCACGCCGGCGAGCGACTTCGTCCGGGATCTCGTCGTCTTCGGTCTCCTCATTGCACTGACCCAGTGGTTCGGGATCTTCGTCGGCTCGGTCCTCAGCGAGTGGTTGCGGTTGACGGTGAGTATCGGACTGCGGAGGCAGGTGATGGGGAGCCTGCACCGGACGCGGATCGAGTCGCTCGACACGGCGCACCGGGGCGATTGGCTCACGCGGATGACGAGCGATCTCCGCAACTGTGAGGGATTTATCTCGGACTCGCTCCCGGAGCAGGTCCGCAACGCGTCGATGATGGCGGGGGTGGCGGCCCTCTTCATCTACAAGAGTGGTTGGATCGCCCTTATCCCGATCGCCGCGGGTGTCTTTCTCTACGCGTTGAACGTTCATGTGCAGCGGAGGATGGCGCCCGTCCTCGGCCGGGTACGGATGCTTGAGGGCAGTCTCTTCCAGCAGATGATCGAGAGCTTCGAGGGGCTGCGCACCATCCGCAGCTACGGGGGCGAGGAATCCACCACGCGGAAGGTGAACCGGGGCTTGGAGGAGCTCTTTGCCGCCGGGCTGCACATCATCCGCCGGATGGGTGCTCTCATGGGGCTCAACGAGTTCGCCGGCCAGGCGGTGATCACCCTCGTCCTCACGGTCGCCGCCCTCGCAGTCAATGGCGGCACGCTCACCGCCACGGACGTGTTGGTCTACCCGTTCTTCATCGGGATGTTTCTCAACGCGACGAAATCGCTGGTCGCCGCGACCTACGAGTGGAACCGGTTCTTCATCGAGGGGGGCCGGCTGGCCTCCCTCTTATACGACGAGGAGAACCTGCTGCCGGAGCCGGCGACGCTATTCGGAGACCTGCGGTCGGTGACCGCGCTGGAATCGCTGGAAGCGAGCGGCGTCACGGTCGGCTATGGGGATGGGGCCGAGGTGGTCGCCCGGCAGAGATTCCGGATCGATGCGGGCGAGATCGTTGCCATCATGGGGCCGTCGGGCTGCGGGAAATCGACGTTCCTCGAAGTGCTCGCGGGCCTGCGGATGGCGCACTCGGGGACGTTTCGCGTCCGCGCTGACGGCACCGAGTTCGGGTGGCAGCAGCTGCCCGTGTTCCTTTCCTCCTACGTCGAGCAACGGCCCTACCTCTTCGTTGGAAGTATCCGGGAGAATCTCACGCTCGGCTTGGCTGATCAGCTCGACGACGACGAAATCATGATGGCGCTCGAAGGTGTCGGCTTGGCCGATGTCATCCGCGCCCGGGGCGGGGTCGGCGCGATCCTCACCGACCGGGGGCTCAATCTCAGCGAGGGCCAGCGCTACCGGCTCGCCCTGGTGCGCGCCCTCCTCGCCCGGCGCCCGGTGATCTTGCTCGACGAGCCGTTCGCCGCGCTCGACGACCGGTCGATCGCCGCGGTGGTCAGCGCGCTGCGGGCGGAGGCCGCACGCGGCGCCGCCGTGGCTATGGTGACCCACCTCGTCCCGAAACCTTTGGGCTCGGTGCGGATCGAACGCCTCGGGGAAGCGGAAGCACCCCGGGATCGAATTTCTAAGGAATCCGAAGGTGGGGGGTCATAGATAGTGATGAATACCCAATTTCCTAGCATCGTCGCAGCGGCCCTGCTAATCGCAGGCGCCTCCCCCGCCCCGGCCATGATCTCGCTGGCGCCCCTATCGAAAGAGAGGGCCGCCACCATGGGCATCACAATGAAATCGCGACCCAACGGTGATGCTGGGGTGAAAGTCTGGCTAGAGTTCAAGAAAGAAGGCGTGCTCGAAGCCTTCAGCTATGCCGAGCTCCGCGTCCTCGATTCCGAGGGCGAACACCGGCTTTCCACCATGCTGCGCCCCCACCCGGTCGTCCATGGCCAGCCCGAGGAGATCGTCACCGTAGCCTTTTCGGCAGCGCCCGACGAACTCGCGTTCTGCCAGTTCTGGGTCGTGGCCTACGGGTCGTTGCGAGGCGATATCGGATACATGCTGGACGTCAAAGACTTCCTCGACCTCGGAGAAATCTCAGGAGAGTAGCGGGGCGGCGACCGCGCTCTACGAATCCACCTGGCTTGAATCCCCCGGCTCAACGACCGAGCCTCTGCGGCAATGCATTTTTTCGCCAACATCATGTGGTCGGGGGCGATGC
>CAZKYJ010000444.1:0-2061 GCA_964556355.1 uncultured Verrucomicrobiales bacterium
TTCTTGACGTAGACGATCTGTTTGCCCTCCTCGAGGAAAAGGGTAGGCAGGGCGGCGGCGAGGACGTTCTGCACCGAGGAGAGCACGATGTTGACCTTGGCGGTCATCCCGGGCCGGATCCGGGGGTTCTCGGTGACGAACGTGACGATAATGGGGAAGACCCGAGCGCCGTTCTCCGACGAGTTGTCCTGGGGTTCGGCAGAGGGCGATACGAAGACGATCTGACCGGGGATCTGCGTATCGGGCAGCGAATCGAAGCTGAGCGTCACCTCCATGTTGGGGGCGAGGCTGGCCACATCGACCTCGTTGACATCGGTATTGACGCGGAGCTGGGCGAGCTGGGCGACCTGCATGAGGAGGGTGCCCTCGGAAACCGACGACGCCCCGGAGATGACCATCCCTTCGAGGATCGAGTTGTTCAGGATGACCCCGTCGTGAGGCGCGAGGATGACGGTTTTGGCCAGCTTTTCTTTCAGCGTCTGCACCTTGGCCCGCTGGATCTCCAATGCGTTGAGGGCGAGCTGGTAGTCGATGTCCGCATCCTCGAGCTCCCGCCTGCTCACGAAGTTTTTTTCGGCCAGTTCTTTGGTGGACTCGAAGTTGACGCGCACTTTCTCGGCCTTGAGCCGGGCGTCTTCGATCCCGAATTCCGCCTCGCGCAGCTCGCTCTCCAACTCGGAGCGGTCAAGCTCGATCAGGATGTCACCGCGTTTGACGGTGGCGCCGGAGCCGACGTTGACGAGAGCCACCCGCCCGCTGACCTCGCTCTTGACGTCGGTGAAGAGCTCGGGCTCCACCTCGCCCAGCGCCACGATCGTCTCCTCGATATCCGCCTTGGTCACCGCCTTGGTCACGATGGGAGGCGGCGGTTCGCTGCTGCCCACGATCAGCGTCCGATAAAACGCGTAGCCGCCCGCGCCGATGAGGGCGAGCACGATCAGAGTGGTAATAAACTTCTTAAGCATGGCGACGGTGTGCAGCGGATCAGCGCAGCAGCTCCAGAAGCGTTACGAATGCCGGATGCCCGATTTATCGGTGCCCGTCGCCTAAAGTTTCACCGAGAAATCGTCCGACGGTCTGAGGGAGAGGACGAAGCCCTCGAGCAGGTCGATCACTTTCTCGACGTCCGCCAAGTCGACCAGTTCGACGACGCTGTGCATGTAGCGGAGCGGGAGCGAGACCAGGGCGCTGGGAATGCCGCTACGGGTGGTGAAAATGCTGTCGGTATCGGTGCCCGAGTAGCGGGAACTGCTCTCGTGCTGGAGGGCGACCCCGGCCTTGTCTGCCACCTCCATGAGACGTTTGACCACCGCCGGGTGGTTGGCGGTGCCGTGGGTGATGCTCGGCCCGCCGCCGAGTCGGACGTCGCCGTGGATCTCCTTCTTGATGCCCGGGGTGTCGGTGGCGTGGGTCACGTCGAGGCAGATCGCCACGTCGGGCATGAGCCGGTAGGACACCATGGTCGCACCGTTGCCGCCGATCTCCTCCTGCACGGCGTTCACCGCCACGGTGTCGAAAGCCGGCTTCTTCTTGCGCTTGGCGAGGCGCTCGAGAACCTGGGCGATGATGAACCCGCCGATGCGGTTGTCGAGGGCGCGCCCCACGAGCCGTCCGTTGGCGAACTCTTCCGCCGAATCGAGGTAGACCGCCGGGTGCCCGACGCGGATCCCGAGATCGTGCACGTCCTGCTTGCTGGTGGCGCCCACGTCGATGTAGAGCTCGTGGATCTTGGGCACCTTTTCGTTGTCGCGATCCTCGCGGATGTGGATGGCGGTGTTGCCGATGATGCCGGTGACCTCGCCCTTGTCCCCGAGGATGTGCAGCCGCCGACCACGCCCGGTCGCGCTGTCGCTGCCGCCCACCCGGTCGACGTGAATGAATCCGTCGTCGGTGATGTACTTCACGATGTAGCCGATCTCGTCCGCGTGGGCCTCGAGCATCACGCTGCGCGGTTTCTTGCCGGTGCCGCGCACCGTCGCCCACGCGGTGCCGTAGCTATCGCTCTCCACCGCGTCGGAGAATTTTTTCACGTAGCCTGCCCACTTGCGCTGACCCGGGGCC
>CAZKYJ010000444.1:2071-5001 GCA_964556355.1 uncultured Verrucomicrobiales bacterium
CTTTGGCGTCTTTTTTCATAGCGGATCTGGCGGCCACCGTAGCACGGCTCCCGCCATTGTGAACATGGGGGCGCGACGGGGACCTGCCCTCCCCGATCCCCAACGGGCACTCTGCCGAAAACGAGTCTAAGACCGGCCCGCTGGCACAGAATTCGCTGGCTAGCAGCGGAGAATACCCACTCCACGGGCTTGCAAGGGCTGCCCGACCCACCTTCCTCCCCTCCCATGATGTCACTCTCCCTCCCAATCGCGGCCAGCCGGCCCGTCGCCGCCGCCGCCGCCCTCGTGGCCAGCGCCGCCCTCACAAATGCCGCCAACCTCATCTGGGACGGGAGCACGGACAACAATTGGAACGACGGTAGCAACTGGGATCTCGGGAGCGTCCCGAACCTCGATGGCACCGACGTCGCGACCATCGCCAACGGGGATACGGTCAACTACCCCGCGAATGTCCTCGGGGACATCAACATCCGCCCCGGCAGCGAACTCACCATCTCCGGTGGAAGCACCCTCCAGCAGACCCAGACCAACTGGACCCAGATCAACGGCGGCGCCATGACGGTCGATGGCGGCCTCTTTGAAAGGACGGCCGGCGGCAACCTCGTGCTCGGCTTTCAGGCGAATACGACTAGCACGCTGGCGGTGACAAATGGCGGAATGGTCGAAATCGTTGGTGAACTCTGGTTCGGCCACAATCTGAACACGGGTAACCAAGTCGTCACCAGCACGCTGAACGGTGGCAACATCACCACCGGGGGCGTCGTCGGAATCTGGTTCTGGGACACCGACAGCCCAGGGAACTCCTTCACCCTCGATTTTATCCCCGGGGCCGTCAGCACGATTTCGGTGGCCGATCGGATCGGCCGACGGAACTCTGCCGGATCGGACAATACGGTGGCGTGGGAAACGCTCTGGAACGAGGGCATCCTCACCGTCAACGGGAGCAGCGCCGGCACTTTCTCCGACTTTTTCACCACCAGCGGCACCAGTGCGGCCGACGCCACCCCCTACACGCTGACCTTCACCGGTGTTCCCGAGCCCTCCAGGGGATTGCTGCTGCTCTTGGGCGGCCTCCTTGCGCTGGCGCGCCGCCACCGTTCCTAGGCCGACGTTCGCGGCTACCCCGAGCGACACCCGGCGCGCCCCCGCCACTGGGCTTCGGAGAACGCCCTTGGCGTCGATTCGAACCCGACGGCTCACGTGTCTTTCGGAATCATTGGCCCGCTGTGGGGAGCGCCCGTGCCGAAAGCTCGTTCTCGGTCCGGACGGGCAGCCGCCCCGCCACCGCTGGCCGGGCGCTGCGACCGCCCGCAGCCAGCCGGAAGGGCGAGGCCTCGGCGCCTTCCTGTTCGTTCCGCAGTCCGGGCGCCCGGCGCCTCCGGCAGATGCTTTGAGCTAAATATCCACGTAAGCGGGAGAACAACCGAGCTATACGTTTATGCCACCATGCCAGCTACTCCTGCCGACCCCCGCGAATCCGACGACTTCGTCGAACTGATGACCATGTTCCAACCGCGGCTCTACGCCTACATCCTCAGCCTGCTGGGCGACCCTGAGGTGGCCAGCGACGTGCTCCAGGAAACGAACCTCGTCCTCTGGCGAAAGGCTCCCGACTTCACCCTCGGCACCAATTTCAAAGCCTGGGCATTCCGCACGGCACATTTCCAGGTGATGGCACAGCGCCAGCGGCAGATCCGCAACAAGCTCGTCTTCGACGACGATCTCGTCGAGACCTTCGCCCACGAGGCGGACGCCCACGACGACGACCACTTCCTCCGCCGCCAGAGGGCGCTGGAAACGTGCATCGAGAAGCTCGCTGACCGCCAGCGGGATATTATCCTCCAACGCTACTACAAGGAGCGTCCCGTCGCCCAGATCGCCGTGCGGCTGAAGATCGCTGCCAACGCTGTATCCCAGCTCCTGTTCCGCGCCCGCCAGAACCTCGTCGAGTGCGTCAACCGCGAGCTGGCCACCCCGCCTTCCCCTTCCGCACCGTGAACCCCGAACTCGATCCCCTCCTCGCCGACCTCTTCGAAGAGCCCGGCCTCGACGACGGCGCCCGCGCCCGCCTCGCGACCATCCTCCGCAACGATCCCGCCGCCCGCCGCCGCTACCTGGACCACGTGCAGATGCACGCGCTCCTCGCCCATGAGCACGGCCTGCTCGCGTCCTTCGTGCCCGAAGACCAACTCCCCCTGCCCGCCCCGGTGGCCGTGGCTCCGCCACGCAGGTCGAGGGCTGTTCCCCTCGCCGCCGCCGCGCTCGTCGCCTCGACCCTCTTTCTCGCTGCCGCCGTTATCACCACCCCAAAACCGGACGCCATCGCCGCCGCCGAGCCACCGTCGCCCCCCGTCCTGCAGCCGTCCGCCTTCCCCCCGCCCGGTTCGCAAAACCGTCCGCCCACCCGCACGGTCTCGACCATCGAGAAACTCTCGTTCAACCGCGACGTCCGCCCGATTCTTTCCGACCATTGTTTCCAGTGCCACGGACCGGATGCCGCCGCCCGCAAGGCCGACCTGCGGCTCGACCAGGAGGAACACGTTTTCTCCGAGGCCCACGATCCGCCGCTGGTCACCCGCTTCCGCCCCGACGACAGCGAACTTTTCTACCGCGTCTCCACCACTGACCTGGACGACATCATGCCCCCGCCCGATGCCCACAAACCGATGGACAGCCGGGACGTCAGCATCATCCGCCGCTGGATCAAGGAGGGTGCCACCTGGCAGGAACACTGGGCGTTTATCGCCCCGGAGAAGGCGGACCTCCCCGCCATCTCCGACGCCGCCTGGCCGCGCAACCCCATCGACCACTTCATCCTCGCCGAGCTGGACCGGAACAACCTGACCCCGTCTCCCGCGGCCGACGCCACCAGCCTGATCCGCCGGCTCCACCTCGACCTCACCGGGCTCCCCCCCACACCTGAGGCCGTC
>CAZKYJ010000445.1:0-4998 GCA_964556355.1 uncultured Verrucomicrobiales bacterium
GGCCTCAGCCGCTACTTCCCCACCGACAAGGATCAGGATGGTGTCGCCTTCGGTGTCGAGCATGCGCACGGCACCGACCCGCGCGTCCCCGGCCCGCCCATGGTCGCCTTCGGGTTCCACCCGGATGGGCTCATCACCGCCAGCCCCGGCGAAGGTGCCCGCGGCGGCACCGTCCTCACCATCACCGACGGCTTCGCCCCGGAACCCGCCGCCTACTACCGCTTCGCGGCGGAAGTACGATAGGCGACCCCGTCACCCGCACCAGCCACGGGCCTTGGAAAAACCTTGGATCCGCTCGCGCATGGGTTCTTCCCAGAACCGGTAGAGGACGGCTGCCGCCACCACCGGTGCGGCGAGGTAAATAGCGAAAACGACACCCCGAACCAACGCCGGGCTCTCGGCGTACGACGCCACGGGAAGCAGGACTTTGAATGCTTTCTCCACGAGGGCGTGCACCATGTAGAGGGAGTAGGAAATCGCGCCGAGGTAGCGCATCGGGCGGGTGGCGAGCGCCCTCGAAACCGGGTTCGTCTCCAGGTAGAGCCCTCCGAGAACCAGGGGGCTCGTGGAGACGAGAATGGCGTAAACCCCTTCTCCCGAGATCATCGAATCAGGCACGAACATCAGGCACAGCCCCAGCGCCAGCAGGTAGGGAAGGCCGACCGACAAGGTTCTTGCCAGCCGGGGAACCCGCACGATACCGTGGTAGAGGCAAGCACCGGCGAGGAACTCGAAAGAGATCTGTGCCGGCCGCTCCCACGCTCCGAACACACCGGCGTTCGCGCCGAGCGCGAAGGTGAGACAGAGCGCCACCGCAATGGCAACACCGGCATCTTTCATTCTTCCAGACCGAAGGAGAACGACGGAGAGCGGGAATATGGCGAGGTAGCCGAAGAACTCGATGCTGATCGACCATGACGGATAGTTCCACTCCCCCCCCGCGACGAAGGGGAACCCGTGCAGCATGAAGAGATGTCCGAAGAAGGTGCCGACCTCGTAGTTTCCTTCGACGTTTTTCCCCAGCGCACGCGCGGCCAGATACATGGCGAGCACTCCCATGAGGGTGATGAAGTGGTTGGGGTAGATTCTTGCGAAGCGCTTCGTGAGATACTCTCCCTTGTGGAGGTTTCCGGACTCCGCCCGCTCGAAGTAGACACAGGTAATGATGAATCCCGAGAGCACGAAGAAGAGATCGACGCCGATATGCCCGTGCGCATAGAGCGGTTGGAGGGCGACGAACGATGGGATCAGGACGCAGAGCTCCTCGCTGAAATGGAGCAGTAACACCCAGAGGGCAGCCACCCCTCGGATGCCGGTGAGCGGCTTGATCTCCCCTTTCATGGCCAGCGGGCGCTAGCCCAAGAGGAGCCCCGATGTGACGACTTCCATCGTCCGATCCATGTCCGCCTGACCGTGCTCGAGACAGAGGAAGCCGGTCTCGTAGGGCGAGGGCGCGAAGTAGACGCCGCCCTCCAAACAGTGCCAGAAGAACTTACGAAAGGCCGCCATGTCCGCCCCCATGACGTCGCTGACGTTCCACATTTCTTTCTCGGAAAAGTAGAGGCAGAACATGCTGCCGATGCGGTGGAAGGTGTAGTTTTTTCCCGCCTTGGCCAGCGCCGCGCGGACGCCGTCCTCGAACTGCTGGCCGACCTTTTCCAGGCGAGCCCATCCGTCGGTCGCCTCGAGTTCGTGCAATTGGGCGAGTCCCGCCGCCATGGCCAGCGGGTTTCCGCTGAGGGTGCCGGCCTGGTAGACCGGACCGTCGGGGGCGAGATGGTCCATGATGTCTGCGCGCCCGCCGAAGGCACCGACGGGTAGCCCGCCGCCGATCACTTTGCCCAGCGCGGTGAGGTCCGGGGTGATGCCGAAAAGTTCCTGCGCGCCGCCCTTGGCCAGCCGGAAGCCGGTCATCACCTCGTCGAAAACCAGGAGCGCCCCGTGTTCCTCGGTGATCGAACGGAGGAAGTCGACGTAGCCCTCCCTCGGGAAGACGAGGCCGGCGTTGGCGGGGACCGACTCGACGACGATGGCAGCGATCTCGTCGCCGCACGCCTCGAAGGCGGCACGCACGGCGGCCTCGTCGTTGTAGGGGAGGACGATGGTCAGATCGGCGAAGGCCTTCGGGACCCCGGCGCTATCCGGCTCGCCGTGAGTGAGCGCGCCGCTCCCCGCGGCCACGAGCAAGCTATCGACGTGGCCGTGATAGCAGCCGTCGAACTTAATAATCTTGTCCCGCCCCGTGAATCCACGCGCCAGCCGGACGGCGCTCATGGTGGCCTCGGTGCCGCTGTTCACCATGCGCACCTTCTCGACGCTGGGCACGAACCGGGTGATGGTCTCGGCCATCGCGACCTCGTAGGGGTTCGGGATGCCGAAGCTGACGCCCCGGCCGGAAGCTGTCCGGATCGCATCGAGCACACACGGCGGCGCATGCCCCAAGATCGCCGGCCCCCACGTGCCGACGAAATCGACAAGCTCGCGCCCATCGACGTCCCAGATGCGCCCGCCTTTGGCACGATCGACGAAAAACGGGTCGCCATCGACGTTGCGGAAGGCACGCACCGGGGAGTTGACGCCACCGGGGATGACGGCTCTGGCGCGCAGGAAGAGGGAGGCGGACTGCGATTCGGACATGCCGCACCATTGAGCGGAAAAAACGCCGAAGATCAATCCGCAAAATCCATTGCCGCCGCGGGCGGTAGCCAGCTTGTGCGATTTGGCGAACAAACGACTTGCACGCCCGCAACGCGCTCTACGCTACCCGATGGATGACACCTCGGACTACTGGACCCAGTTCTACACCCAATCGATCGGGAAAGTTCCCCAAGGCCCCTCGTCATTCGCAAGGTTCGTAGCTGATCGCGTCCTGGGTGAGGACTACTCGAAACGTGTTCTCGATATGGGTGCGGGCACGTGTCGGGATAGCACCTACTTCGTCGGCAAGGGGTTCCTGGTGCACGCTTTCGATCAGGTGGTGGTCGAAGGGGTCGATCCGCGGGTCGTCCAGCTAGCCGGCGACGTCGAAGACGCCGGACTCTACCACTGCGAGGGGCAACGTTACGATGTCTACTATTCCCGCTTTTTTTTCCACGCGATCCCCTTCGATTCGACCGAGCGCTCCCTACAAAATATCCCGTCCGGAGGGCTTCTCGCTGCCGAGTTCCGCATCAGCGGAGACGAGCCGACCTACCTCGCCGATCACGAGCGCTGCCTCTGGGAGTCCAACACCTTTCTCTCCACCCTCATCGCGAACGGTTTCGTCGTGGAATACGCCCGGCGGTCGAAGGGGCTCGCCCCGCTCGTCATCGATGGCAGAACGGTCGAAGACCCGTTCCTCCTCCGGGTGATTGCCACCAAGTGCTAGAAGCTCGCCCGAACGTTCACATCCGAGCCGCGACGGCTCCTCGCGGCCCACTCGAAGCCGGGACTGCTCACCAGGGCGGCGGCTGGTGGTAACCCGGTTTTGCCCCCGACACCAGGCGAAGGAAGGCGGCGCGGCGGTGGTCGAAGAGCGGCGTATTCCCCTGATCGACGAGGGTGTTGTCGCCCGAGCGAACCCAGCGCTCGAGGGTTCCAGATTGGACGAGAAAATAGTTCGTGTAGCCGGTGGCGCCGGCGATTGCGTCCCCTTTCCACGTCTGGATCTGATCCGCGGTTCCGGGGGTGGCGCCCCCGGCGAACCCGGCCGCCACGCGGAGGTTGCGCCCGAGGGGAGTGCTGGTGGTGGGGAACCCTTCGGCCACGAGAGAGTAACCGGTGGGCAGGGGTTGGAGGAACGGGTTCATCCGCACTTCGCCCGCGGCGAGGAGGATGATGGGAGCATTCTTCTTGAGGATCGAAATCCCCTGACCCGGCGCAATGATCTCGGCGCTGCGGTTCGCCAGCGTGTTGTCGCCCACCCCGGTCCAGTAGTGATAGGGCTTCCCAAAATCAAGCAGGAAGAAACTCGTGTAGCCCTCCTCCCTGAAAAGGCGGACGTGGTCCTCCGCGTAGGGGCTGGTGCCGCCCCGCATCACCGCGAGCGGGTAGACGTCAGCGAGGGTCCAGTGGCGGCGCACCACCAGCTGGGCGCCGTCCGCTCCCGGCGGCAGGACGGCGGCCGTGGAGAGCGGGGAGGCAAGGTCGAGCGTGAGCACCGTCGCCATCGTCCCCGGCTCGTCGAGTTCGAAACGGTGTCCGGCCGGCGCTCCCGACACGAACTCGACGTAGTAGGCCGCACCCGGTTCGAGCAGCGATCGGAGATCGCCTCCGCTGCCATCGTTCGCGATTCCGAGATAGTGGCCACCGGCGTAGTCGCAGCGCGCGGCGAGGACGGCCGGCTGGAGGAGTGACACGCCGTGGGTCGAATAGCCGACCGGCAGCTCGGTCGCATAGGCGGCCAAGGGAAAGGATGCGGCGGAGGCACTCCCATCGGCGAGACTGGCGACCACCCGGAAGAAGGTCCCCGTGGGGTTGAAGCCCTCCAAGGACTGGAGGTCCCGGAAGGTGACCCGTTCGGTGCGGGGACCGATCGGCGTGATGATGGGATCGGCTCCGGCGACGGGAACCCACGTCGCCATGGCATCGGTGCTCATCTCGAGCCCGCAACGGACGCCGGGACGGAAGAGAGGACGGGCGAAGGTCAGATCGACCGCCTGTCCGGCAGCGCCCGCGCGGGTCGAAATTCGGATCTGGCCATCGGCCTCGGCGAAATCGGGATCGCGCCCCCCGAGAATGTTGAGCGGGTGTTGCCCGAGGGCGAACTCCAAGAGGTTGGGAAGGCGGTCGGCATCGGGGTCCGCCGACCACCCGGAAAGTGACGGGTCGGCCAGCGCGCTGGAATCAAAGGTGAAGGCGCGCCACTGCTCGCCCCGGTGAAAGGTCGCGCAGTCGGGGTAGAGCCACTTGTTGACCGTGGTTGCGAGGCCGGCGGCATCCGTCGCGGTCAGCTGGATGCGGTAGGCGTAGAACTCGCTGCCGTTGCACGGTGTGGGGCTGATCAGTGTCGGCACCGAC
>CAZKYJ010000446.1:0-4992 GCA_964556355.1 uncultured Verrucomicrobiales bacterium
ATTGCCTCCTAGGCCGGTGCACCGGCACCTATCCGCCCGGGGCGGCCGCGCACTCGCTTCGTGCGCCCGCATGGCACCCACAGCTTCGGCAGCAAAGGGCTACAAGCCCGTTCGGAGCTTCCTTCGACTCTCGATTTACGTTCATGCAAAAACATCTTTCCAACGCCCAAAAGCGATCCGCCCACCGGGTCACACCGATGGGTGCCGCCCTGTCCGCTTCCGTCGCGCTGGCCACCCTTTCCGGCTGCCAACACTACCAGAAGTCTCCCCTCGCTCCTTCCGAACACGCAGAAATCTGGGGAGGACGCAGCCCTGCCGACGAGACGGTGCAAGCATTTGCCCGCCAAATCGAAACAGCTGCCCCCCTCTCGGTGCCATTCGAGCCCGGCGACGGGCTCACGCTCGCCGAGGGCGAGGTGGTCGCTCTCGTCTATAACCCCGACCTCCGGGTCGTCCGGCTCGAAGCAGGCGTTGCCCGTGCCACGGCCGAACACGCGGGGCGATGGGACGACCCCGCGCTGAGCATCGACGTGCTCAAAATCACCGAAAGCGTACCGAACCCCTGGGTCGTGGGATCGGCCCTCTCGCTGACCATCCCCATCTCCGGTCGCCTGGCAATCGAGAAATCACGTGCCGAGGCGGCGCTGCTGGCCGAACTCGCCCGCGTCGCCGAGCAGGAGTGGCGCACGATCCGGAACCTGCAATCGGCCTGGCTAAGCTGGTCTGCCGACCGCCTCCGGCTCGAGCAGACCGAACGCATCGTCGGCGCGCTGGACTCGGTGGTCGCGACCACCGCGAAACTAGCCGAAAACGGGGAACTCCCCCGCACCGAGGCCACGCTCTTCCAGATCGAACATGAGAGCCGGAAGGCAGACGTCTCCCGCCTCCGCGCCCGCGTAGGACAAGGCGAACAGGAGATCCGCTCGATTCTGGGGATCTCACCCTCGGCGCCCGCCACCCTCATCCCCACGCTCGCCGCCGCCAGCACCTCCCGGTCAGGAGAGCTCGTCGCATCCAACCTGACGCTGCTCCGCCTGCAGGATGAGTATGAGGTCGCCGAGCTGACCTTGCAGCGGGAGATCAGCAAGCAGTATCCCGACCTCGAACTAGGCCACCAGGCCGAGGACGACGAAGGGCAGTCGAAGCTCGGCATGATCGGCGCCATCCCGATCCCGATCCTCAACGCCAACAAGGGAGGAATCGCCGAAGCCAACACCAAGCGGGAGATCGCCCGGGCCGCCTTCGAGACAGAACTCGAACGCACCGAAGGGCGACTGGCAGCACTCCGGGCACAGCTGGAAGGGACGCGCTCACGGCGCCATTCGATCGGCTCGGACATCGTCCCGCTGATCGACCGGCAGGTCGAGGATGCCCGGCGCCTTCTCGATCTCGGTGAGGGCGGAAGCCTCGTCCTGCTCGAGAGCTTGGTACGCGCCCACGAGGCCAAGCTCGACCTCATCGAAGTACGCCTGGAGGAGAGCACACTCCAAAACGAAATCCGCCACTTGCACGGCCCCGACCGCCTCGCGGCGAAAACCAACTGACCCTCACAGCCATGAAACGTCCAGTAATCCAATGGGCTCCACTGACGGCGCTGACCTTGGCGCTCGCCTCTTGCACCGGCGGGAATGACGCCAGCACCGGCCATGACGAGTCCGCTGCCCCCCCCACCAACCGGATCTATATCCCGGCGACGGTGCGTAGCAACCTCGGCATCAGCTTCGCGGCCGTCGAGCGCCGGAAGGTCGCCGAGACCCTCCGAGTCCCCGGATCGTTCGAGCTGAAGCCCCTCGCCAGCCGCGAGTACCGGCTAATCCTGCCAAGCCAGGTACGCCTGGAGATCGACCATCTCGACGCGGTGGAACCCGGCACGTTGCTCTACTCGTTCCAATCTCCAGATTGGCTTGAACTCCGGTCGCGCATCGACCAGGCCGTGGCCGCCTACGAACAAGCAAGCCGGAAATACGAGTCGCTGGCCGGCCGCCTCGACGCGCTCGGGAAGGCCGAATTCAAACGGGCTGACCTCGAGACGGAGGCCACCGTCCTCGACGCCGATCGCGCCGGACGCAAGGCCGAACTCGACGCCGCGCTGAGCACCGCCAGCACCATTCTCAACACCCACCGCGCCCCCGGTGAACCCGATCCCGTTCCGGACGACCTGCTCGCCCCCGTCGATTTCGGTGGCCGGACGGTCCCCCGCTACCAGAGCATCGGCTGGATCGAGGTCCGGGCGACCACCGCGGGCGTCGTGCAGTCGCTCGGGATCACCGACGGCAGCTTCGGCGAGGCGACGACCCGGGTGCTCACCACGGTCGACCCGGCCCAGATTCGCTTCCGGGCGCTCGGCCTGCAGAGCGATCTCGCGACGCTGGCAAAGGCGGAGGAAGCGCGCATCGTTCCCCGCCAGGGGAACGGGAGCGACCTGAATGACTCGGTGCCCGCCGACCTAATGCTCGGCCTCGATGCCGATCCGGCCCACCGCACCGTCACCCTCTTCGCAGACCCGCTCGAACAGCGACCGTGGGCACGTCCCGGGGTGTCCGCGTTCCTTGAAGTCGTGGCCGCCTCGACCGGCGGCCCGGCACTCGCCATCCCCCGCTCGGCGGTCGTGAAGGACGGCATCACCCACGTCTTCTTCAAGCGCGATCCGATGGATCCGAACAAGGCGATCCGCGTCGAGGCCGACCTCGGCATCGATGACGGACGCTGGATCGAGGTGAAGAGCGACGTCGGCCCCAACGACGAGGTCGTGCTGGAGGGTGCCTACGAACTCAAGCTGGCCTCCGAGCAGAGCGGGGCGACCCAAAAGGGCGGGCACTTCCACGCGGACGGAACCTACCACGGCGAACACTGATGCTCTCCCGACTCATCAAGTTCTCCCTGGACCACGCCTCGCTGGTCCTCCTAGCCGCCAGCCTGCTGCTGGCCATCGTCGCGATGCGGCTGCCGCAAACCTCTGTCGACGTCTTCCCCGAACTGAACGCCCCGACCGTCGTCATCATTACCGAAGCGCCCGGTCTGGCAGCGGACGAGGTCGAACAGTACGTGACCTTCCCGATCGAGAGCTCGGTCAACGGCATGCCGGGCGTGCGGCGCGTGCGCACCTCCAGCGCCATCGGCCTTTCCATCGCCTACGTCGAGTTCGAGTGGGGTATGGACATCATGACCGCCCGCCAGCTCGTCTCGGAGCGTCTCGACTCGGTACGCGAGGATCTCCCACCCGATGCCCACGCGGAGATGACGCCGATCACCTCGATCACCGGTGAGATCATGCTGCTCGCCGTTTCGTCGCCCGGCGGGGAGCTGAGCGCCATGGAGATCCGTTCATTTGCCGAGTACGACCTGCGTAACAAGCTGCTCGCCATCGCGGGCGTCTCGCAGATCTCGGTGATCGGCGGCGAACTCCCAGAATACCAGGTGCTCGTGCGCCAGGACGACCTCCGCCTCTACGGGCTGACCGTCGAGGAGGTCGCCGAGGCGGCGGGCGCATCACACAGCACCTTGAGCGCCGGTTACCTCCCGAACGTCGATTCGCTGGAGATGCCGGTCCGCCAAAGTGGCCGCGTCCGCTCGGTCGAAGACATCGCCGGCACGCTGATCAAGTATCACGACCAATTCCCGGTGACCATCGGAGACGTGGCCAATGTCCGCAGGGGGCCGGCTCCGAAGCGGGGCACCGGAGCGGACGGCGGATCGGCGGCCGTCGTCATGACGGTACAGAAGGCGCCCGGCACCAACACCCTCGCCATCACCGAGCGCATCGACGCGATGCTCGACGAGTTGGAATTCTCGCTCCCCGGAGGCCTGCAGGTGAACCGGCAAATTTTCCGGCAGGCGGACTTCATCGACCTCTCGGTCAACAACGTGGTTCATGCCCTGCGCGACGCCGCCATCATCGTCGCGATCATTCTCGTGCTGTTCCTGCTCAACGTCCGCACTACGGTCATCACCTTGACGGCCATCCCCCTCTCGCTGGCGGTCGGATTGCTGGTGCTCGACTGGATGGACATGACGATCAATGTCATGACCCTCGGCGGCCTGGCCATCGCGGTCGGCAGCCTGGTCGACGATGCGATCATCGACGTCGAGAATGTCTTGCGGCGCCTCAACGAGAACGCGGCCCGGCCACCCTCCGAGCAACGCCCGCGGCTTGAAGTGATCCTCGATGCGAGCAACGAGATCCGCCCGGCCATGGTCTTCGCCACGGTCATCATCGTCCTCGTCTTCCTGCCCCTGATGTTCCTGGAGGGGATCGAGGGGCGGTTCTTCCGGCCGCTGGGGATCGCCTTCGGCATCTCGATCCTCGCCTCGCTGGCGGTCGCCCTGACCGTCACGCCGGCGATGTGCCGCTACCTGATGAAAACGAGGAGCGGTGGAACCGAGGAGAAAGACACCCCCGTGGTCCGCTGGCTCAAAGGGATCTACGGCCCGGCCGTCCGCCGGGCGGTCGAGTGCCGCAAGCTGGTCTTGGGAGCTGCCGTGGTGGCGACGCTCGCGGCATTGTGGCTCGCTTCGACATTCGGGCGCTCGTTCCTGCCGGAGTTCAACGAGGGCACGTTCACGGTCGGCCTGTTCGCCCCGCCGGGGACCTCGCTAGCCGCCAGCGACCGGATGGCCAGCGCGATCGAGAACCAGCTCCTCGCCCTCGACGGCGTGCGCAGCGTGACCCGGCGGACCGGCCGGGCCGAGCGCGACGAGCACGCCGAACCCGTCAGCAACTCCGAGATCGACGTCACCCTGAAACCCGGCTTCCGCAAGGAGGAGGTGCGGCAACAGGTGAGCGCCATCCTCGAGAGAGTCCCCGGGATCACGACCAATATCGGCCAGCCGATCGAGCACCGTCTCAGCCACATCTTGTCCGGCACCCCGGCGGCAATCGCAATCAACGTCTACGGCGACGACCTCCCCACCCTGCGAGCGATCGCCAAGGAGGTCGAGGGCGTTCTCAGGCCGCTCCCGGGCGCACGGGACGTCGCCGCCAACCGCGAGGTC
>CAZKYJ010000447.1:0-4991 GCA_964556355.1 uncultured Verrucomicrobiales bacterium
ATGCAGAGCGTACCGCACGGGTGCCCAAGGCATAGCGAAGTGCACGCCCGGCAGCATTTGTCCAGACGATCTTAACGGAGCACATGACGCTACGAAAAGCCGGGGGAGGGAAACCTCGGGAGACGCCGAGATGCGCGGCGGCCTCGACCCGCCGCCGCCCCCGTGCGGTCCCGACGCTCCGGTGCCGGCGCCGATCAAACCAACTCCCTTGCCGAGCGTAGGCTCGGCACAAAGATTTCCGGAAGGCGAGGACGGATCGGCGGACGGGACGCGCCTCCGGGACAGGCCGAATCCCACTGTCTCGCCGTCACACAAGGCAGTGGCCGAATGCCGCCGAACGTTGCGAAATCTGGCAGGTAGGGGGAGGGCGAAGCTGACGGGTGGAACCGGGCGTCTTCCGAACCCGCCGAATCTGATGGGTCGCCTAGTCCTCCTTCGGTTTTAGCTCGGCAAAAATGAGTCGGCCGGCCGAGGTTTGCAGGGCGCTGGAGACGACGATATCCACGGAGGTACCGATGAGGTCGATGGCCTGGTTGACGACGATCATGGTGCCGTCGGCGAGGTAGCCGACGGCCTGGTGGGGGTCTTTGCCTTCTTTGATGAGCGAGAGCTCGAGCTCGTCGCCCGGGAGGACGACCGGGCGCATGGCCTTGGAAAGGTCGTTGAGGTTGAGGATGGGGACCCCCCGGAGGCGGGCGACCTTGCCGAGGTTCCCGTCGTTGGTGACGATGCGGGCGCCGAGCATCTTGGCCAGCTGGATAAGCTTGGTATCGACGAGTTTCTCCCCGGGGAAATACTCGTCGTGGATGGTGACGTTGAGGGCGGGCGACTGTTTGAGCTCGTCGAGGCAATCGAGGCCGCGACGGCCGCGGTCGCGCTTGATGGGGTCGGGGGAATCCGAGAGGACGTGCATCTCATCGACGACGAAGCGCGGGACGATGAGGGTTCCGCCGATGAACCCGGTCTCGCAGATGCGCGGGAGGCGGCCGTCGATGATGATATTGGTATCGACGAGGAGCGGCTGGTCGTGGGTGGCCTCGCGGCGGAAGCGTACGTAAGGGATGATGAGGGAGAACTCCTCGGTATTGGAGCGGAGCGCGAGGGTGGTGCCGAGGAACCCGAGGGCGCCGTAGACGCAGAGGTGGAAGATGTTTTTCGCCTCCACATAGTGGTCGGACTGGCGGAGGTAGGCGTTGTCGAAGAAGTCGATCCGGGTGATGAGCCAGGCGCAGAAGAGCCCGACCATGAGCCCGAAAGTCCCCGCGGAGAAGCCCCGGATGGTGAAGTTTTTCAGGAGGGTATCGACGAACACCACCCCGACGCCGAAACCGGAACCGATGAGGGCACCAACCCACGCCTCCTTGTCGAGCCCGAGGGCGATGATGATACCGAGGACGACCGCGATGAGGACAAATACGGCACGGGCGATCTGGATGGAGACGGAAGAACTCATCGGGGAGCTAGGGACGCAATCATAGACGGAAACGGGCAGATCGACAGATTAATCGCACGGGGAGAGCGATCATCTCCAGCGGGGTGGCGAGGTGAGGCGGCGCCCTTCGTCACGCCCCCCTCCCCCGCCGGCGCCGTCGGCCTCGGGGAGACCGCTGCGGTCTTTGTAAAAGAGGATGCCGTGAGCTCGCAAATTACGGATGAGGGCCTCGAGCTCTAGCCGGAGCTCGGAGTCGGAAAGCAGCGCCGAGCCGAGCCCGTCTCCGGTGCGGAGCTCGTCGGCCACGGCGGTGAGCGATTTGGCCGTCTCGTCGAAGGAGTCGGCCGTCTGGCCGACCTTGTCGAGGACCGGACCGGCCTTGGCGACGGCGACGCGCACCTCCTCGAGAACGGGCTCGAGCTTCTTCGTCCCGGCAGCGACATCCTCGGACGCGGTACGGAGGTTCTTCAGGGTGGCGTTGAGGTTCTCGGCGTTGGTCTCTGAGAGAAACGCTTCGTCGAGGCGGGTGAGGCTGACATTGAGGCGCGCGAGGGCGTCGCTGAACGCGTCGATGTTGGGCTCGGCGAGGACCCCGTCGCTGATCTTCTCCAGCGAGGCGTTCAGCTTGGCGAGGGTGACGCGGGCGTCGTCCATGACCACGAGGGCTTTCTGGGAGACGGAGGCGGCGACATCGGTGATGGCGGAGAGCCCGCCGCCGCTCTCGCCAATGACCCTGGCGCTGCCATCCATGGGAAGGTTTTCGCCCCCCCGCTCGGCGGGGGGCTCGATCTCGATGAACCCGTCGCCAAGCAGGCCTTCGGTGGAGACCTTGATGGCGGAATCGCTGGGGATGAGCACGCCGTCGTAGATCGCCAGGCGCACGACGACGCCGTCGAAAGTGTCATTGAGAGCGGGCTTACCATCGACGATGCCGATCTTGGCACCGCCGAGCCGGACCTGGGTACCGTCGGCGATCCCCGAGGCGCTGGGGAAGGTCACGGTGATGGCGTATTTGTCGGCGAAGAGGTCGCCGAGGGACCCGAAAGTGAGGATGAGCCCGCCAAGGAGGGCGAGGCCCAGGGCGACGAAGGTTCCGACGAGGATTTCGGTACGTTTTTCGTTTTCGGCCATGGGTCAGAAATGGAGGATGGTTGAAGGATGAAAGTGCAGTCTACACGCGGTGAGGTTCGTCGCTGAGGAGCGTTCCGTCGTCGTGGCGGGCGCGCCCTTCGATGAAGTCTTGGATGAGTTCGTCGTCGGAGTTCTGGATCTCCTCGACCGACCCGAGGAAATAGACCTGGCCCTCCCGGAGGTAGGCGATGCGGTCGGCGATATGATAGGCACTTTTCATGTCATGGGTCACCACGACCGAGGTGACCGAGAGGTTGTGCTGAAGGCGGCGGATGAGGTGGTTGATCTGATCCGACACCACGGGGTCGAGCCCGGCGGTAGGCTCGTCGTAGAGGATGCACTCCGGCTCGGAGATGATGGCGCGGGCGAGGGCGACACGCTTGCGCATCCCGCCGGACAGGTTGATGGGCATCTTCTCCTTGTGCCCGGCGAGCTCGACGAGATCGAGGGCGTGATGGACTTTCTCGTCGATGACCTTGTGGTTGGTCTCGCCGGATTCGCGGAGGGGGAAGGCGACGTTGCCCGCCACGGTGAGGGAATCGAAGAGCGCCCCATTTTGAAAGAGGATGCCAATCTTCCGGCGGATGGGCCCGAGGGCGCGCTCACGCAGACAGCAAAGATCCTTGCCGTCGAAGAGGATGCGCCCCCTATCCGGCTTCATCAGGCCGAGAAGGTGTTTGAGGAAGACGCTCTTGCCCTCCCCCGAGCGGCCGATGAGGACGAGGGTCTCACTGCGCCGGATATCGACGGTGGTGCCGCGCAGGATCTCCTGGTCGCCGATGGATTTGTGCAGGTCCTCGACCCGAAGGAACGGCGTCGCGTCTCCCGCAGGCTGGAGCCCGAGTTCGCCCGTCCCCGAAGTGCGGGACGGAGGCTGCGGCGCCGAAGGCTTTTCCGATTGGACCATGGGGAGGCGAAGGTGACCGGTTACGAGGACCCGAGCGGGAAGAAGTAGTTGAGCAGGAAGGTGAGGAAGAGGTTGACCACGAGGAGCGCCAGCGAGGAGATGACGACGGCTTCCTTCGTGCTCTCCCCGACGCCGACGGCACCGTTGCGGGCGTTGAGCCCCTGGTGGCATGAGATGAGGACGATGAGGAAACCGAAGACGAAGCCCTTGATCATTCCGATGGCGATATCTTGGAGTTCGGTATGATGGAGGAGGTGCCGGGTGAAGGCGGTCGCGGGGATGTCGAAGAGGCCGACGCAGATCACGTAAGAAGCGATGATCCCGAAGGTGATGGCCTCGGCGATGAGCAGCGGCATCGAAATGAGCATGGCGATGACCCGGGGAACGACAAGAAAATCGACCGGGTGGACGGCCAGCGCCCGGAGCGCATCGATCTGTTCGGTGACCTTCATGGTGCCGATCTCGGCGGCGATGGCGGCACCGACGCGGGCGGTGACCATGATGCCCGAGAGCACCGGCCCGAGTTCCCGGCACATGGCGATGGAGACGAGCGCGCCCACCCCGGAGCCGAGGCCGAGCTCGTTGAACTTGTAGTAGGTCTGGGCCGAGAATACCGCCCCGGTGAAGGCGCCGCTGACGATGACGACGGTCTGCGAACCGACCCCGACGGCCACGATCTGGCGGGCGATCTGGCGGACGCGCAGCTTGGCGGTGAAGAAGCTGACGGCGATCTCCCTGGCCAAGTCCGCCAGCTGGCCGAGGTAGGCCATGTAGGAGATTGCGAGCCTGCCGAGGGCGCTGATCTGGGTGACCATAGGTGGGACGCTATACGAAGTGCTCCGCCGCCGGGACGGGAAATCCGGGTCACTGTGCGACCGAACCTCCGAGGCGCAAGCCCCCCTGCAACGGGGCGCCAGCGGCCGGCGCGTCCCACTTGACCAAGCCGGGCGTTGCGGGGATCATCCCCACCATGTTCGACTGGATCAGCACCCCGGAAGCTTGGATCGCCCTGCTCACCTTGACCTTCTTGGAGATCGTCCTGGGCATCGACAATATCATCTTCATCTCGATCCAGGCCGGTCGCCTGCCCGCCGAGCAGCAGCAGAAGGCGCGAATGATCGGACTGGCATTGGCCATGCTCATGCGGATCGGGCTCCTCTTTTCGATCAGCTGGGTCATGGGGCTGACCAAAGAGCTTTTCACCGTCTTCGGAACGCCCGCCACCGGACGGGATCTCGTGCTCTTGGGCGGCGGCGTCTTCCTTATCTACAAGGCCGTCCACGAAATCCACGAGAACATCGAGGGCCACGACGAGAAGAAGGACGCGAAAGGAGCGGGCGTCTCGTTCTCCAGCGTCATCGTGCAGATCCTGATCCTCGATATCGTGTTCTCCCTCGACTCCGTGATCACCGCCGTGGGGATGGCCAAAGATATCGCGGTCATGGTCATCGCGGTGGTCATCTCGGTCGGAATCATGATGGTGGCGGCCCGCCCGCTGAGCGAATTCGTCAACCGGCACCC
>CAZKYJ010000448.1:0-1080 GCA_964556355.1 uncultured Verrucomicrobiales bacterium
GGTCGAGGGACATGAAGATCGAGTCCATCGTGTGGCAGGCCATGTCGGCGAGGGCTCCACCGCCGAAATCGAGGATGCCGCGCCACTTGAACGCGTGGTAGACGTCCTTCACGAAGGGGCGCTCGGGGGCGCAGCCGAGCCAGGCGTCCCAGTCGAGTCCGTCCGGGATCGGGTCGCTGCACTCGGGGCGGGGCATGCCCTGCGGCCAGATCGGGCGGTTGGTGAAACAGTGGATCTCCTTGATATCTCCGAGGTAGCCCCCCTTGACGTAGGAGGCGATCAGCCGGTTGCCGTTGTTGGCGTGGCCCTGGTTGCCCATCTGGGTGGCGAGCTTGTACTTGTCGGTGGCCTCGGCGAGCTGACGCGCTTCCCAGACGGTGTGGGTGAGCGGCTTCTGGGTGAAGACGTGCTTGCCTGCATTCATGGCCATGACGGTGGCCGGGTAGTGGGTGTGGTCCGGGGTGCCGATCATCACGGCGTCGAACTTGTCGGCGTCCTTCTCGAACATCTCTCGGTAGTCCTGGTAGCCTTTGGCGGACTTCCACATCCCGGCGAGATCACCCTTGCCGGCGTCTTCGAGCATCTTGGTGTGCTTTTCGATATTGCCCCAGCGGGTGTTGTCCACGTCGCAGTAGGCGGCGCAGATGTCGCCGTGGTCGCGGGTGTCGCTGATATGGCGGTCGTTGATGCCGCCGACGCCGATGAAGGCGACGCGGAGTTTGTCTCCCTTGGAGGCGGCGGAAAGGATGGCGGGGGCACCCCCGAAAGCGGTGGCGGCGGCACCGGCGGCCACGGAGGTTTTCAGGAAGTTCCTGCGGGATAGTTTCGCACTCATTGATTGCTAGGTTTTTTGTGATTTTGGATGGGTGCCCGAGGGGGCGGACGGTTAGTTTGGCGGGGGATCGGCAGTGTTCAAATAGCGAAATTCTTTCGCCTGGGGAATCCTCCCCGGTTACGGTGGTAGAGGATGGCTGACGATCGCGGAGCGAGACGACCATTGAAATCGCGAGGGAGCCGCTGGGCGGGTGCGCTTGCGGCTTGCTTGACCCGGTGGGGGGTGCGGGCCAATCACATCTCCGT
>CAZKYJ010000448.1:1090-4981 GCA_964556355.1 uncultured Verrucomicrobiales bacterium
GGCGAGCGGGTTGCTGGTCGCGGGCTGGTGGTTCGTGGCGGCGGTGGCCATCCAGCTCCGGCTGGTCTGCAACCTGATGGACGGGCTCGTTGCGGTGGAGGGGGGGCGCCGCACTCCGGACGGGGATCTCTACAACGAGTTCCCGGACCGCGTATCGGATACGCTCATCCTGGCGGCGGCGGGCTACGCCGCGCCCGCCTGTGCCTGGTCGGTCGGGCTGGGCTGGGCGGCAGCGGTCGGCGCACTGACCACCGCGTGCGTGCGCATGCATGGCGCTTCGCTCACCGGGTACCACGATTTTCGTGGCCCCATGGCCAAGCCGCAGCGCATGGCGACGATGACCGCCGCGTGCCTCGTGTTGGCGGTGGCGTCATGGGTCGGCGAGCCGCCGCCACTGATCCCCTACGCGCTCGGGCTCGTCGTCGTCGGAACCGCTGTGACGGCCGGGCGGCGCCTCGTCGGGATCTCACGGAGGCTGCGCGCGCCATGATCGATTTCCGACGGGCGGCTCGCTGGGGGGTGGCCAAGCTGATCCGGCTGGCCACCGGGATCGTGGGGCGTCCGCCGCCGGTGCCGGCGGGTGCGCAGGCGATCTACTTTGCCAACCACAGCAGCCACCTCGACTTCCTCTCCATCTGGGCAGCGCTGCCCGACGCCTACCGCACCGCGACCTCGCCGGTGGCGGCGGCCGACTACTGGGGTGCACCAGCCTGGCGCAGGCGGCTGGCCGAGGACGTCTTCCAGGCCGTGCTCATCGCGCGCCGGGAGCGGCCGACGAAGGAGGACAATCCGATGGAGCGGATGGCGAGGGTTTTGGAGTCCGGTCGCTCCCTCCTTATTTTTCCCGAGGGGACGCGGGGGAATGGCGAGGCCGTCGCCGCCTTCAAGCCGGGGCTCTACCATCTGGCCAGACGGTTTCCCGGTGCCGTGCTGGTGCCGACCTACCTCGAAAACCTCAACCGTATCTTGCCGAAAGGCCGGCTGCTCCCCGTGCCCATCATCGGCCGGCTCGAGTTTCGCGAGCCGGTGGAACTGGGCGAAGACGAGGACAAGGCGGCGTTTCTCGAGCGCGCCCGAACGGCCGTCACCGGAGGCCACGGCCCGATCTCCCCGACGGATATCGGATAATTGAAGACGAGACTCCGATCACCCGCCCCACATGGATCCCGAACTCAAATACCTCATCGCCGGCGTCGTGGGCGTCTTGGTGATCTCGTCAATCGTCGGCTGGATCCTGGCGCGGCGGATCAAGACCGACGCGGGACGCGCGACCGTCGCCAATCTCAATGCGCGAACCCGATCGTGGTGGGTCATGGCCGCCATCTTCGCCGTGACTCTCGTGGTCGGCCCGGTCACCACCACGGTCCTCTTCGGGCTGGTATCGTTCTTGGCTCTGCGGGAATTCATCACCCTCAACTCCACCCGACCGGCCGACCACGGCCCGCTCTTCTGGGTCTTTTTCGTCATCGTTCCGCTGCAGTATTTCCTCGTCGGTATCCAGTGGTATGGGCTCTTCACCATCTTTATTCCCATTTACGCGTTCATCTTCATCCCGGTGCGCATGGTGATGGCCGGTGATACCCAGCGCTTCCTCGAATCGGCTGCCAAGATCCAGTGGGGCTTGCTCGTGTGTGTCTACTTCGTGAGTCATATGCCCATGATCCTCACGTTGCCGGTGGCGGGCTTCGAGGGCCAGAATGCCAAACTCCTCTTTTTCCTCGTGCTCGTGGTGCAGTCGAGCGATGTCTTCCAGTACGTCTGGGGGAAACTTTTTGGGAGGCACAAGATCGCGCCGCTGGTGAGCCCGGGCAAAACCTGGGAGGGGTTTCTCGGCGGGGTGGGCACCAGCGTGCTGCTCGGCACGCTCCTCTGGTGGGCGACGCCCTTCTCCCCGCTGTCCGCCGCGCTCATGGCACTCATGCTGTGCCTGGCCGGGTTTTTCGGTGGGCTCGTCATGTCCGCCATCAAGCGGGATCTCGGGGCAAAAGACTGGGGGGCTTCGATCGCCGGACACGGCGGGTTCATGGATCGCATCGACTCGCTCTGTTTCGCCGCGCCGCTCTTCTTTCACCTCTGCGGGTTCTATTTCGGCACCGGCATCGACCCCAGCCCGCCGGACTGGGTGCCGGGGCTGCTGGGGCGATGAGAGGCCGACCGAAAAGTCCCGCCAGCTCCGGGGCCTGCCTCCCAAAATGGGGGCAGTCGCCGCGGGGTGGGAGGGGCGGCGCCCAGATGTCTGTCTAGACCGTTTCCAACAGGTTGATCGCGGTCACCAGGGCGCGGAGGCCGGCCATCTCGATCGAGGGATCGACGCCGCAGCCCCAGATCGTGGGGGCGCCGTCGGCATCGCCGCGGAGCTGGACGTAGGCGGCCGAGTCGGCGTCGGACCCGCCGCGGACGGCGTGGGACCGGTAGTCGGTGAGGTTGAATGATTTCAGCCCGGCCTGCTCCAACGCGTGCACGAAGGCATTGATCGGGCCGTTGCCGAGGCCGACCACGGCGCGCTCCTCGCCGCCGACGGAGATGCGGGCGCGGCAGCGGACGGTATTCGGTGCGGCGCTCACGTTGTGGTGGTCGAGCTCGTAGTCGAGCAGATCGAGCGGGGCGGCGCAGTTGACGAAGTCGGCGAAGAAGGTGTTCCGGATCTCGTCGGCGGTCAGCTCGCGGCCGAGTTCGTCGGCCAGCGAGTAGACGCGTTTGCCCACTTGGGGGTGCATGGTTTTCGGCAGGTCGAACCCGTGCTCCCGGTCGAGGATGTAGGCGACGCCGCCCTTGCCGCTCTGGCTGTTGATGCGGATGATGGCCTCGTAGCTCCGGCCGATGTCCTGCGGGTCGATGGTCAGGTACGGCACGCCACAAGGGGTGGCCGGGTCTTCGGCGGTGTCGGCGGCGCGGCGGTCGAAACCTTTTTTGATGGCGTCCTGGTGGCTGCCCGAAAACGCGGTGAAGACGAGCTCGCCGGCGTAGGGCTGGCGCTCGGGGACGGTCAGCCGGGTGACGCGTTCGTAGACGGCGCGGATCGAAGACAGGTCGCTGAAATCGAGCC
Source organism: uncultured Verrucomicrobiales bacterium (assembly GCA_964556355.1). Classification (GTDB taxonomy): domain Bacteria; phylum Verrucomicrobiota; class Verrucomicrobiia; order Verrucomicrobiales; family DEV007; genus CAZKYJ01. The sequence continues at coordinate 4,137 of CAZKYJ010000448.1, forward strand.
CGGTTTCGATGCCATGGGCGTTCATATTGAGCGCCACGGTGACGATGTCGAGGTTCCCGGTACGCTCGCCGTTGCCGAAAAGCGTGCCTTCGACGCGGTCGGCGCCGGCCAGCAGGCCGAGCTCGGTGGCCGCGGTGCCGGTGCCGCGGTCGTTGTGGGTGTGCAGGCTGATGACGGCGTTTTCGCGTCCGGGCAGCTCGCGGCAGAAGCGCTCGATCTGGTCGGCGTGGACGTTTGGAGTGGCCCACTCGACGGTGGCAGGCAGGTTGAGGATGATCTTTTTGTCGCTGCCAGGTTCCCAGACATCCATGACGGCGGAGCAGATCTCCACGGCGTAGTCGGGCTCGGTGTCGGAGAACGACTCGGGCGAGTACTGCAGCGTGACGTGGGTGTCCGGGAGGGTCGGTACGAGCTCGCGGATGAGCTTGGCTCCGTCGACCGCGATCTGTTTGATCTGCTCGCGGCTGGAGTTGTTGAAAGTGACGCGGCGCTGGAGTGGCGAGGTCGAATTGTAGAGGTGGACGATGGCGCGGCGGGCGCCCTCCAAGCTTTCGAACGAGCGGCGGATGAGGTGTTCGCGCGCCTGGACGAGGACTTGCACCGTGACGTCCTCGGGGATGCGGTCCTCGTTGACGAGGCGCCGGAGGAAGTTGAACTCGGTATCCGAGGCGGAGGGGAACCCGACCTCGATCTCCTTGAAGCCGATGTCCACCAGCAGGGCGAAGAACTCGAGCTTCTCCTCGATGTTCATGGGCACGGGGAGCGCCTGGTTGCCATCCCGGAGATCGACGCTCGCCCAGGTGGGGGCGCGCGTGATGGCTTTGTCCGGCCAGGTGCGGTCGGGC
>CAZKYJ010000449.1:0-4975 GCA_964556355.1 uncultured Verrucomicrobiales bacterium
AGGAGACCGACGAGGCGACGCGCGCGTTCTTGGAGCGCCAGAACCTGCGCCACCTGCGGGGTGCCCCGGGCGATTCCGAGCTGGCCGCCCGCATCGCCAGCTACCAGCTCGCCGCCAAGATGCAGATGAGCATCCCCGAGGTAACCGACCTCGGAAGCGAGCCCGCGCACGTCCTCCGGGACTACGGCGCGGACGAGGGCGGCAGCCGGATCAACGAGCTGCGCGCCGCCTACGGGCGGAACTGCATCCTCGCCCGGCGCCTGATCGAGAGAGGGGTGCGCTGCGTGCAGCTCTTCAACGGGGCCTACCAGACCGGCGGCGAGGGCGTCAGCAACTGGGACGGGCACAAGGCGATTGAGGAGCAGTACAACGTACACGGTCCGGTCCTCGACAAACCCACCGCCGCGCTGGTCAGAGACCTGAAATCGCGGGGCTTGCTGGAGGATACGCTGGTGGTCTTCGCCACCGAATTCGGGCGCATGCCCACGTTCCAGAAAGGAGCGAGCGGGCGCGACCACAACCCGGCGGGCTTCACCACCTGGCTCGCCGGGGCAGGGGTGAAGGCACCCTTCAGCTACGGCGCGACCGACGAGTTCAGCCACAAGGCGGTCGAGAACATCACCACGGTCTACGATTTTTACGCCACCATCCTACACCTCCTCGGGCTCGACCACGAGCGGCTCAGTTTCTACCACAATGGCATCGAGCGCCGCCTCACCGATGTGCACGGGCACGTGATCAATGACATCTTGGCGTGAGGTGGAGCCCTTCGTGTGTCTGATTTGACGGGGCGCGGCTCACGGCTCTGCCGCGCCGAGCGCACCGATCGCCTTGAGCGCGCCGCGGTGCCCGGGCTCGAGGCGGAGGGTGGTTTCCAGGTGGGCGCGGGCGGCTGCAAGCTCGCCGAGGTGCTGCTGGCAGATGGCCAGCGCGAAGTGCGTGGCCGCGTCGTCCGGCTGGAGGGTGGCGAGCTGCTCGAACTCGGCGAGGGCATCCCGCCAGCGCCGCTGGTTGGCGTAGAGGTTCCCGAGGGAGCGTCGGGCGGGAGCCATGCTGGGCCAGTTGCGGATCGACTCCTCGTAGTACTTGATCGCCTGCGCGGTCGCGCCGTGGCTCTCCTGCTGCTGGGCGTGGTCGAAATACAACTTGGCATCAATTTTGGCGGCGCTGCGCGCGACCGATTCGTGGTCGATTGTCCGGCCGGGCAGCATGGCCGCGCGCGTCCACCTCTCGGACCGCGTCCCGTAGGAATGAGCCAGGTCGGACAGGAGCGCGTCGATGGGCAACCGGCCTTTGTAAATGACGGCGGCTCGGCCGTCGGAGTCGATGAGGAAACTCGAGGGCAGGGGGAGGCGACGCTTGCGCCCGACGGCGTTGTCGTGGTGCCATTGCAGGAGGCCGACGATCTGCTCGCTGGCGACCGCCGAGATGAACGGGAACCGCAAACCCGCCACCGCGGCGGCGGCATCGGCGGCGGCCGCTTCGGGCGTAGCGCTATCCAGCGCATTGACCGAAAGGGCGACGACCTCCAGCCCGGCCGAGCGGATGTCCGCCTCGCGGTCGCGGATTTCGGCCAGCTCGGTGAGACAGGGGGCACACCAGCTCGCCCACAGGTTGATCAATACCGGGCTGCCCGCGCCGACCCGCACGCTCCGCCCGGCCGCATCCGAGATCTGCAGGGGAGGTATGTCTAACAATGTCACCAGCGGAACGCGGGCGGTGCGGCCGGGCGGCGACGGTTCCTGCGGCGCGGGGGCAAGGTCGGTCGCGGTCCGGCGCGGCTCGAGCTGCGCCGCACCGCGGCCCTGCACGAGGAGATAGCGCGCTCCGGGAGCGATGCCGGTGAACTCTTCGACTGCCCCGCCGCCGTCCGGCCAGCGCACCCGGACGCTCGCGATTTCGGTCGCGTCCCCGAGCCCGAAGTGCAGGCGCTGGGACGACTGAGAGATGAACCCCTCCCCGGCGCGCAGGCCCCGGATCTGCCGGATCCCGCCGGCGACAACCTCGACCCGTGCCCCGATGGCATCGCGGTTGGTGGTCATGCCATCGCCCTGCAGGCGCAGGCTGAGATAGCTGCGACCGGGCGGCATTTCGTTGCGCATGAGCCTGAGGCGTGGCGCGTTGCGGTTGGTGATCCAGACATCGAGGTCGCCGTCGTGGTCCCAGTCGGTCAGCGCTATGGCGCGCGCGTCGTCGTCGAAGTCAAGCCCGCTCCCGGCGGAGAAATTGGCGAAGCTCGGCGGCGTCCCGGCGCTCTCGCCCAGGTTGAGGTAAGCGCAGTTGCGCTCGTGGCCGCTGAAGCTCCGTCCCCGCGTGACCATCGTCCGGAGCTGTTCGGTCGGGCCCATGTTCGCCCCTTCTGAAGAGCCATCGGCCTGCGACACGACCTGCCGCCAGAAAAAGCTTCACAAATCGCCGCTGTCCTCATCGGCGGTGATGTTGCCATTGGCCACGATCACGTCCTCCCAGCCGTCGTTGTTCACGTCGGCCAGCAGAGATCCCCACGCCCAGCGTCCCATCGTCACCCCCGCCGCGACGGTCGTGTCGCCGAAGCCGGCGCCGCGTCCCAAGTTCCTCAGCAAGGTGTTGCCCCTCGCGAAATGTTGGTAGCGTTGCCGGAGATCATCGGAGATACGCGGCTGGAACTCCGGCTGGGGGACGATGCGGCTGCCCGCCGATGAGAACATGTTAGAGATAAAGATGTCCATCCAGCCGTCGCGGTCGTAATCGCTCCAGCTCACCGACATGCCGGAGGCGCCGTCCTCCGCGCCTGCGGGACCGGCCACGTCGGTGAACCGCGCGCCGCCCCCGGGGATCGTGTCGTTGCGGTAGAGGTTGTTGCGTCCGAAATCGTTGGCCACGTAAAGGTCGGGGTCGCCGTCGTTGTCGTAGTCCTCCCACGCGGCGGCGAAGCTCCAGCGGCGGTTGTTGGCGTCGAGGCCGGATCCGGCGGTGACCTCGGCGCAACGCAATCCCGCAGCGGGCGTCGTCTCATTGCGGAAGAAGGTGTTGGGCACGGAGTTGTTGGCGTCATGGTAGCTGAATCCGTCCGATCCGAATCCTGCCGCCGCCGGAGAGAGCTGGTTGCGCGAGATATCGGGGGCGTAGCCGCAAACGTAGAGGTCGAGCCGACCATCGCGGTCGAAATCGGACGCCGAGAGGGAGACGGTCGATTCGCTCACCGGGAGAACCAGCTCGAGCTGGAAGCGCGCATGGTCCTGGTTGGACGCCACGATCACGTGGCCGAGTATGGATACGGCCAGGTCGCGGTCGCCATCGTTGTCGAGGTCGACGATGAGCGCGGCGCGCGAGTCTTCCAGCCAGTCGGCCTCCCACTCGACGGAGGCGTCGCGCATCGTGCCGTCGGCCTCCTGAATGAAAAGCCGGTTCGGGAGGCCGGGATCCTGGCAGAGATAGAAATCATCGAGCCCGTCCCCGTTCACATCGCCGATCGCGAGGCCGGGCGTGCTCATGCTATTGAGGATGCTGAGGTGGGGCATGCGCTCGTGCCAATGGTTGAGGCCGTGGAGCAACTGTTCGCGGTAGCTGGGATTCGCTCCGAGAGCGGCTGCGGTGCAGTCGGAGAATAGCGTTCCCCCACCGACGATCGTGGTGCGGGTTTGCTCGAAGGCGGTGACTTCCAGTGAGCTGATCTTGGGAGCGTCTCCCTGGTCGTTCCACTGGATGACCCAGGTGGCGTGCTGTTCGACCACGGCCGCCGGGCTCTGCCAGGCGAACTCGACCAGCTGCTCGGTCGTGAACGAGCGGTCGCCCCGCTCCACCCGGACGACCTTGAATCCGCTGCGGAATCCGGCATCGCTGCCCGGCTCGAAAGAGGCCGCCCGCACACCGCCGCCTGCGCCCAGCCGCGCGACGCTGGTGTGTCCGTCGTCGAACACGCCCACCAGTTCCGGGCGGAGTTGGAGGGTCTCCTGCGGGTCGAGCGCCAACGTCGCGAGGTCGCCTGGATGCGCTGCCGCGCCGGAACCAAGGAGCCGGCCGAGTTCTTGTAACTGTTTTTTTGCAGCGTCGGCGGCCACTTCGCTTTCCCACCCATCGGTCGCCGGGTTGTCGATTTCCGCCTCCCAATCGATCACTTTTCCGATGGGGATTTCGGGCGCCGGGGCGGGCGCTTCGGCGGGCGCCGCCGCCGAACTTCCCATCTCGGCGGGGGCGTCGCTATCGGGGGCACACGACGCCATTGCCGCCAGGGCGGGTAGACCCAGCATGGCAAGGATCGTCGGTCGCCGGGTGCGGTGTCCCATCATCGTGTCGGCGAGCAAACCTTATGCGACTCGCGCCGTCAACCCTCCTAATAGCCAGCGCCTCCCTCCTTGAGACAATTGCATGCATGATTGATTCCGGGGGCTTAGTCGAGATGGCGTGAGCGGTGCATACTGCCAGCAATGAAATCCCCTGCCCCCGTCGCTTCCGCCGCGAAAAACATCGCCCACCTCAGCGTCCCCATCCTCATACTGGGCATCGGGGTGCCTGCCGCCCAAGGCGCCTTGGTCATCACTCCTGCTGCGGGACATGTGCTGACATGGGACGGAAACGACGGAGATTTCTACGACAATGTGACCACGCCCGCACCCGTTCCTTCGAACGCCGCGCTCGGGGGGACTCCGTTCGCCGAGAACGACCCCGGCGCGTTTCCCGTGCCCCACGTGGTGAGCAACCTCAACGACGGCTTTTACGGCAACTCCTCCTCCCACATCAACGGGAACGGCGGGCTTTTCATGGGGGTGCTGCTGCCGAGTTCGATCCAGATCAACACCATCGCGTTTGGGCGCGACAACGGGACGCCGGCGGGGACGACGCCCCCCGGGGGCTCGGGTGACTGCTGCGGCGGCCAGCTCTTCGACCGCTCGGAAGGAACGTACACGCTGCAGTACACGACCAACAGCGGTGGCTCCTGGATCGATATCGGCACCCTCACCTACACAGCCATCGGTGGCGACCTGGCACCGGGCGG
>CAZKYJ010000450.1:0-661 GCA_964556355.1 uncultured Verrucomicrobiales bacterium
GCGGGGAAGTTGTATTCCGACGCCCAGCGCGACGCGCGGTTCTCCAGGCGGATGAGCCCTTTGTGAAGTTCGATGATTTTTCGGGCGACGGTCAGCCCGAGGCCGGTGCCCGCTCCCGTAGCGCGGGTCGTGAAGAACGCATCGAACGCGGTCTCGAGGTCGGCTTTCGGCATCCCCGGGCCGGTGTCCTCGACGGTGATGGTCACGACACTGTCGCCCTCGCGCAGTCGATTGCCCGTCCGCGAGCCCTCGTTGGAGCCGACGCCCGTCATCGTCGTCGCCTCGGTGCGCACGGTGAGCTCCCGGCGCGCGCCTTTGCCGAACTGCATTGCTTGCAGGGCGTTGGTCACCACCGCGGCGAGGGCCTGGCCGAACTCCTCGTCGGCCAGCCGCGCCCTGGGAGCGGGCTTGTCGAGGTCGAAGATGACTTTCGCCTCCGCCGCCGCGATGTCCTTTTCCAGATGCTTCAGCGCACGGCGCACGGCCGCGTTCACGTCGGCGGAACGGAGGACGAGCTGCTGGTTCTCGGACGCTTTCATCAGCCCGAGCACGATCTCGTCCGCCTTGGTGACCGAACTGAGCACGGTCTTGATGATGAAGGCGCCGGCCTCCCGGTCCGCCTCCGGCAGGGCTTCGAGGAGGGGCTCGAGCCCGCCCATGG
>CAZKYJ010000450.1:671-4966 GCA_964556355.1 uncultured Verrucomicrobiales bacterium
GCGGATCTCGTGGGCGACGCCGGCGGCGAGGAGGCCGGTCGATTCGATACGGGCGGCATTGACCAGGGAATCCTGCGCCTTTTTCAGCCTTTCGTGGGTCGACTTCAGGGCGAGGTGGGTTTCGAGCCGCGCCAGGAGCACCGGGAGGTCGAGCGGTTTGAGCACGTAGTCATTGGCGCCCATTTTGAGCGCGCTGAGCACGTCGCCGCGCTCGTCTTTGGCGGTGGCCATAATGACGGGCAGCTGGATGCGGCTCCAGACCTCGCGGATCTGCCGGAGCACCTCCATCCCGTCGATCCCCGGCATCATGACATCGAGCAAAACGGCATCGAACCCGGGGTCGCCCGATTTCCCGTAGGGCTTGAGCAGCTCGAGCGCGGCCGCCCCATCATTGGCCAGAACCACCTCGTGTCCCGCCTCTTTGAGCTTCGCCTGGGCGACGATCCGGTTCACCTCGGAATCATCGACAACCAGAATGCGGACGGCCATCGGGAATCGTCGGAAACGATCCCTCAAGTGTCAACGGATTTCGGCGCGTGGGAGCCGGCGCGCGCCGCGATCTGACTTGCATTCGATTGTGCCAAGTGCTCTAGACGGAGACCGCCCGCCATGCCCGTTCCCCTCCTCGATGTCAACGCCCAGAACCACCCTCTCGAGCAGGAACTGACCGAGGCGTTCCGCCGCGTCCTCCAGTCGGGGCAGTTCATCCTCGGGCAGGAGGTCGCCGATTTCGAGGGCGAGATCGCGGCGTTCGTCGGCGCGGAGCACGCCATCGGGATCTCCTCGGGCACCGACGCCATCCTCGTCGCGCTCATGGCCTTGGGGATCGGCCCGGGCGACGAGGTCATCTGCCCGACGTTCACGTTTTTCGCCACGGCGGGCTGTGTCTCGCGGGTGGGCGCCACCCCGGTGTTCGCCGACGCCTGCGGGGTCTGTTTCAACATCGACCTCGATGCCATCGCGGCCAAGATCACGCCCAGGACCAAGGCGATCATCCCGGTGCACCTGTTCGGCCAGTCCGCCGAGATGGATGGCATCCTGTCCCTGGCCAAAGCGCAGGGGCTCGCCGTCATCGAGGACGCCGCCCAGTCGATCGGGGCGACCTATCGCGGCAAGCATTCGGGCACCATGGGCGACTGCGGGACATTCAGTTTCTTCCCCTCGAAGAACCTGGGCGGCCTGGGCGACGGCGGGATGGTGGTGACTGACGACGCGGCGCTCGCCGAGGAGATCCGCATCCTCCGGAACCACGGGTCCGAGCCGAAATACTACCACCACCGCGTGGGCGGAAACTTCCGGATCGACGCCCTCCAAGCCGCCCTGCTCCGCGTGAAGCTCACGCACTACGCGGACTACACCAGGAGCCGGGCGGGCAATGCCGACGCCTACACCGCGGCGCTCGCCGCACTGCCCGGCGCGATCGTGGCAGACCCGGCCGACTGCGGTTGCCCGGAGGCCCGGGCGGCCGAGCTGGAAGCCGCCGGTGCCCGGCTCATCGTCCCCTGCGCCTACCCGCACAACGGGCACATCTGGAACCAGTTCACCCTCCGCGTCCCCGGCGATGGCCGACGCGACGCCCTCCGCGCCCACCTGGTGGAACACGGCATCGGTTGCGAGATCTACTACCCGGTGCCACTCCACCGGCAGGCGTGTTTCGCCGACCTCCCGGAGGCATCGCGGGGCGAGTGCCCGACCGCCGAGCGGCTCGCTTCCGAAGTCCTGAGCCTCCCGGTCTACCCCGAGCTCACCCCCGCCCAGCGGGACGAGGTGGTGGCGGCCATCGGGGGGTTCCTGGCAGCCGGCGCGTGAACGGCAAACGGGGTGGGAAAACCCGGATCGACCGAGCTTCCCCACCCCGTTGCGCGACCGTCCGGCTAGCGGAGGGCGGCGAGCATCGCGTCTTTCTCAGCGACCCGCTCACGGAGATCGGCAACCTCCATGCTGAGCCGGTCGACCTCCCCGGCCAGGCGCTCGAGGAGTGGGGCGATGAGGGCGGTGTGATCGAGGCCGACGGCGGTGTTCACCGGTTTGACGGCGGTTTCATCGGACGATTCCCAGGCGCGTCCGACGACGCGGTGGAGTTCTCCGGGGGCAATGGCCGTGGCCGGTTTGGCGATGCCGACACCGTCGTTGGCGTCCGAGGCGAGGATGAAGTCGCCGGTGTCTACCGTGCCCGCCACTTTGACGGGAATCTGCCCGATGAAGGCGGTGAGGCCATGCTGCTCGCGGAGCGAGCGGTCGTCCCCCGGCGAGTTTCCGGCGACGGCGGCCTGGCCGCTGATGGCCATGTAGTGGTCGGCGGGCTGGCCTTTGGCGACGATCTCGCCGTTGCGGACGCCGACGATATCAGTTGGGGCGACGGACATGGCGAGATCCGCTTTCGGGAGGTACTCGGCGAAGTCCGAGCTGGAGGTGTCGAGCTGGACACCGCCCGCGTTGTTCCCCTCGATTCCCCCGATGGCGCTCCCGTTCCCGTTGAAGAACGTGAGGAAGTTGTTGGTGTCGGCGACGTTGCCGGTCCGGGAAGTCTGTAGGGCGAGGCAGGACGAGTCACCCGAGATATCGCGGATGAGCGCGATGTGCCCCTGCCGGGTCGCATTGGAAGTCCCGTCGCCGTTGACGTGGAACTCGTTGATCGGCCCCCGGCCGGCCGTGCCGCCCTGCACCGGCCCGAGGCCGGTGTTGATGCCGACGAAGGCGGGACCGTCCTGGCCGACGTTGCCGGTAGCGGCGCTGGCGTCGGAGGGGACGACGAACATGCCGTTGAGGAAGTTCTGGTCATCCACGAAGAACGAATGCCCGCCGTGGAAGATGCTGGTGTAGGCGTGGGGAGCGCCGGCTCCCACCGTACCCCCGGCGCCGGCGCGGTTGCCGGCGGGGTCGTAGTCGGTCACCGTCATGGTGCCCGGGAACCCGTTGTCGGTGGCGTTGGTGGCGTAGATGTAGCTGCCGACACCGGTGGCGATATTGTTCTGCCCCCCGATCCACTGGGCGGATCCCATGGCCTGGTTGTTGAAGCCGTGGGTGACGTTGAAGAACGACGAACTGGCCGTCGTCATGTTGGCGCCGTCGAGGGCGTGGTAGCCGCCGTTGGCCATCATGTTCTGGCCGGTCACCGAGATGACGTTCCCGTTCGCGGTATTGAGGAGGCCGCTGAGGTCGTTGTAGAACCCGTTGTTGAAGTTGAGGCCGGTCAGATCGGTCGAGTCCCGGCTATCTTGGAACCCTTGGGCATGGAGCGCCGCCGGGGCGGCGAGGAGGGCGGCAGCGGCTCCGAGGAGCGTTTTCGCGGTGGTCTTCGTCGTGGCTGTCTGTTTTGTTTTCATGTTCATTTTCTCTTTCTTGGTTGGAGTTCTTGGAGAGGTGGGCTCCCCGTCGCGGATGGCGGTTCGTGCGCGGCGACGCGGGCTCGATTTCTCCCCTGTGCCCCGTGCTACGGGAGGCCGCCGGGATCGTTACACGCCCCCAAACAAAAAAAGCCGGCCACCCGATGGGTGGCCGGCTCGGCGATATCGATCGGTGTCCGATCAGTCGAGCTTGCTCTCGATGGCCGCCATCTTGGCCTCGAGTGCCTCCAGGCGATCGAGCCGGGCTTTGAGGTCGGCGATCTCCTTGTCTTTGGCCTCGATCTCCGCGGTCAGCTTGGCGCTATTCTCCTTCCGGAGCTCGCTGAGCGCCTGGACAGTGAGCGCTTCGAACCCGCGGATGGTGACCGCCTTGTAGCCGTTCTCGACCTCGGAAACCCACTCGGGGAAGACTTCCTCCACCTCTTGAGCGATGAGGCCGGTCTGGCGACCGGGGAGCTGGTGCGTGGCCTCGGGGTCGATGTATTCGTAGGTCACGGGACGGAGCTTCAGCAGCTTGTCGAGCGCGCCGTCGAGTTCTTCAACGTCTTTCTTCAGGCGCCCGTCGGAGACGACCCCCCAGGCACCGCCGCCCGGCTTGAAGGCGTTGCCCTCGAAAAGCTCAAGGTTAAACGGCAGGCCGGCCCCGAAGGTGCGGCAGTAGAGGACGTCTGCGGTGTTGTTGTTCTTGCTGATGACAAAAGCAAAGTCCTGCGCTGCAACGGTATCGGTGGCGTTCACGTGCAGGGGTGCGAACGGGCCACGGCCGAGGCCGCCTTGGACGAAACTCAGCCCGGTGTTGATTCCGCAGAAGGCGGGACCGTCTTGGCCGATGCCAGCAACGTTGGGATCGGACGGGGTCACGAAGAACCCGTTCTGAAAGTTGTTGTCATCGACGGCGAGATAGTGGCCGCCGTGGAAGATGGCGGTGAACTGGTGGCCGGTGCCGGG
>CAZKYJ010000451.1:0-4954 GCA_964556355.1 uncultured Verrucomicrobiales bacterium
CAGACGGAGATTTGGGAGCCGTACAATTGTAATGCTCCCAAATGTCGCCGGCGTCCGAGATGGCGTGTTGCCTTTGTGGGAGCCCGGCTATCCTGTCGGGGTGAGTCTGGGGGCTGGATCCTAGCGGGCGGCTCGCGCGGCGGCAGGGAACCGCGTCCCGGTTCCACCGCCGGCCACCAGTTCGGGGATCTGGGCGGCGTTGCGACCGCTCGCGATCACGGTGGTGACCCCGGCCTCGGTGGCGTGCCGCACGGCCTCGAGTTTTGTCCGCATGCCGCCCACCGAAAACTTTCCGGTCTCCGCGCGGACGTGACCGAGCGCTTCGTCGATGCTCCCTACCGATGGGACCAGGGTGCCGTTCGCGTCCGAGAGCCCGTCGGTCGAGGTGAGGAGGATGAGCTGGTTCACGGCGGCCAGTTCGGCGACGCCGGCGGACAGTGCGTCATTGTCGCCGAACCGGAGTTCTTCGGTGGCGACGGAGTCGTTCTCGTTGATGATCGGAATGATCCGGGGCAGGCGCAGGAGGGTGAGCAAAGTGTGGCGGAAATTGCTGCGACGCTTGTCGGTCTGGAAGTCGGCGTTGGTCACGAGGAGCTGGGCGACATTGAGCCCGAACTTCCGGAAGAGCGTTTCGTAGCGGTGCATGAGCCGGGCCTGCCCGACGGCGGCGCAGGCCTGGAGCATGGCCGTGTCGTCCGGGCGCTCCGCCAGGCCGAAGGCCTCGAGGCCCGCCCCGACGGCCCCGCTCGAGACGACGATCGGGCGATGGCCGGCCTCGTAGACCGCCGCAACCGCAGCTGTCAACGCATCGAACTGCGCGTCGTCGAGCAGGGGCGAATCTGGCAGGGTCAGGATGCCGGTGCCAAACTTGAGGACGATCGTTTGCTGGGGTGAGGACGGGTGCATGCGCGGGGCGCACTATTGCGGGTGGAGCCGGGGTGTAAAGCGGGGACCGCGGGGAAAATTGGGTGCCGATCCCCCGCCCTCAACATCGCCATCGTTGGGGGATCCGGCCGGCGTCGGCCCCGGGGCGCCCGCCCGCAAAACAATCGGTCAAGGCCACGTTGCACCCTGGGGCCCTCGACGGTCGTTACGGATCCCATGCTGTGACGGGGGCGCGATCGTCCACCGCGTCAAATCGGTTCCTGCCAACGGCGGGGATCGAGTAGGGCAAGCCATCAAGGAAAGGGATCGGTGCCACGTCCTCTGCGGGTTCGAATCCACGACGAAGGCGTCGGTTTTCCCTCCCCCTACGGCAGCTGCAGCACGTGGTCGTTTTCCTGGGGCGGGCCGGGGGTCGAGCGCCCGTCGGCGATCACTTTCTCCATCAGGCGGGTGAGGCGTGCGAGTTCGTCCGGTTGCTCGGAGGCAAGGTCGTGAGCCTCGGAGAGATCGGTGGAGAGATCGAAAAGCTCCCGCTTACCATTTTTGTGGAAGACCGCCTTCCACGAGCCGTCCCGCAAGGCGAGATCGCCTTTCATCGACTGCATGAGGAAGGGGGTGTGCGCCGAGCCCTTGCCCAACAGGCGGGGTAGCAAGTTTTCGCTATCTTCTGCCGCGTCGTCCGGGACGGTGGCTCCGGTGATCGCGGCGGCCGTTGCCATGAAGTCGGTCAGGCTGGCCGGGGCGTCGTCCACGGAGCCTGGCGAGACCTTCCCCGGCCAGCGCACGACGAAGGGGACGCGGTGGCCTCCCTCGTAGATCGAGCGCTTCGAGTCCCGCAGCGGGGGGTAGGTGCGCTGCTCCGCGCCGTTGTCGGCGGTCGCAATGACGAGGGTGTTCTCGGCCATTCCATGCCGTTCCAGGGTCGCCATCAGCGCTCCCAACATCGCGTCACCTTGGTAGACCCAGTCGCCGTACCCGGGGTCGTTCTTCACCACGTCGGTCGCCCCGCTCGTGCCGACAAATTCGGGCGACGGAACGATCGGGGTGTGCGGGGGGCACATCGGGAAGTAGAGGAAAAACGGCGCGTCGTTCTCCGCCTGCGCATCGATCCAGCCGACCGCTTTCTCCAACATCAGGGGCTGGTTCTCCACCGGCTCCACGTGATCGATGACCGCGTTTTGCTCGAGGATTGACCCGATATTCCGCGCGTGGGTGAAGCCGCAGAAATAGTCGAAGCCCAGCGCGTTCGGGCCGTCGGTGAAGCGTGCCCCGAGCGGGAGCTGGTCCTGTCTTCCGGGGTTCTTTTCTTCCCAGTTCACCCCGAGGTGCCATTTGCCAACACAGGCGGTCAGGTAGCCCTCGGCCTGCAACATCGATGCCACCGTGAGCCGCGTCGTCGGGATGATCGGCTTCGAATAGCTGGTCAGCACGCCAAACTGACCGATCCGCGACGGGTGGCGCCCGGTCAACACGCCGTAGCGCGTCGGGGTGCAAACCGCCGAGGCGGAGTGCGCGTCAGTGAAGCGCATGCCCTCGCTTGCCAGCCGGTCGAGATTCGGGGTGCGCAGGGCGCTCTCCGGGTCGTAGGACTGCGGGTGGGACCACGCCATGTCGTCGAAGAGGACGAAGACGATGTTCGGTCGTTCCGCTCGCGCGAAAATCGGGGCGAGGAAAAGGAAGAGCAAGAGGGTTCTCATCGGTGTCGCAGTCACGTCTCAATCCGCCAGTCCCGCAAACGTCAGCCCGAACCGCGCGAGGTACTTCTTCAAGCGATCCGCATCGTTCGTCTTCGCCCGCTGGGTGCGCGACACCGCGAACAGCCGGCGCCCGGCCTCGGAGAGCGTCGGGCAATTCCGGCAGACGCCGACCGTGTAGGCGAGCTGGACGCGGTCGAAGGGATCGATGGCCGCCAGCGTATCGGCGTCGAGGATGTCCGCCAGGTCGGCCAGATCCGCCCCGTCGGTGCCGGGGCGGGTCCAGCTCTCCCGTAGCCGGGTGATCTCCTCCTCCACGTCTTGCGTGCGGATGCGCCCGCGGGGCGCCAGCGTGCCCATGCGCGTGACCGCCGCGTTGAGGTCGCGGAAGTTGCCCCGCCATGCCGTCTCGCGTGCTTCGGCGAAGGCGAGGAATCGCTCTCGCGCCTCTTTGTTGAAAGTGGCATCGCCGAAGTTGGCGAGTTCGAACTCCAGGTTCGGCGCGATATCTTCCCGCCGCTCGGCGAGCGCGGGGAGCGCGAAGGTCCACAAGTTCAGGCGCGCCATGAGATCCTCGCGGAACGCGCCGGTCGCCACGGCCTCGCGGAGGTCGCGGTTGGTTCCCGCGATCAACAAAAAATTGCTCGTCACCGGCGCGTCCGAACCCACCGGGAAGAACGTTTTGTCTTCCAGCGCCCGCAGCAACATCGCCTGCTCGTCCGCCCCCAGCTCGCCGATCTCATCAAGGAAAAGGAGCCCGCCGTCGGCCTCGCGCAGCAGGCCCGGCCGGTCGCGCTGCGCGCCGGTGAAGGCGCCCCTCACATGGCCGAAAAGCGTCGAGGCCGCCGTATCGCCGCGCAGAGTCGCACAGTTCACTTCGACGAACTTCCCCTTGAGGCCGCCGCGGGTTGCCCGCAGTTCGTAAATGCGCTTCGCCAGCCGGGATTTCCCGGCGCCCGTCGGCCCCGCCAGCAGGATGGGCGCGCGCGAGCGGAGCGCGACCTGCTCGATGCGATCTATCATCCGGTTGAAGGCCGCGTTGCGCGTGGCGATCCCGCTCTTGAGGAAATCGGTTGCCTCCGCGCGCTCCTCCGCGAACCGCGTGGCCAGCTTGTCGTACTTCGAGAGGTCGAGATCGATCAGCGCGTAGCGCGCCGCCCGTGGCTTGCGCCCCGAGCGCTCCCTCGGCGGCGCCGTTTGGATCAGCCGGCCCGGCAGGGTGCCCGCTTCGTTGAGCAAGAAAAGCGAGATCTGGGCGATGTGTGTGCCGGTTGTGATGTGGATCAGGTAGTCCTCGGCTTCGGGATCGAAGTCATAGCTGCGTGCCCAGTCGTGCAGTGCCCCGTAGACCGCCTCCAAGTCCCACGGGTCGCGGCCAAAGGCGATCTCGTGCCCGCGCACCTCGGTCTCCGGCGAGACGAGCCCGATGTCCTCCGTCACCAGCTCAGCCAGCTTGGCGAACTGGTTCTCGTAAAGCATCTCAAAGCGATCGACCAAGAGATCTTCGTGCTGGAACAGGGAAACCGTTGGCCGCCATTTTTCCCAGCGCTCCTGCGACCATCCATCGTCGAGTTTGGTTCCAATTAGACCGATAGCGACACGCTTCATTGATAAAAAAGTATCCTATAAGATATGAAATGACGCAAACAGGGTCCAATCGAATGGGGGGATCGTGTAGCTAAAATTATTTTAAATCGTTTATATCAAATAGGTTATGGGTTCAACGGGGTTCCGGGAAACCCGGGTTGGCACGCCTATTGCAATTACAGATGCCACCACTAAACGATCACCATGGCCAACCCATCACTCTTCTCCTCCCTTTCTGGACGCCTTTTGCCGGCCGGGGCTGCCCGCAACGATGCGGGCGCCCCGGCCTACGGGTTGGCTCCCCGTGCGGCGCTTGCCCAGCTCGCCGCGACCGGATGCCTGACCCCGACGTACTACGCTGGCGCCGAGACCCAGCTCGACCGGGTACTCGAGCTGGCCCGCCGCGTCGATGTCGATTTCCTCGCCCGCACCGCGCTCTACAGCCGCCGTCAGGGCTTCATGAAAGACATGCCCGCACTGCTCTGCGCGGTGCTCGCCACCCGTGACCTCGATCGCCTCGCGGGGATCTTCCCGCAGGTCATCGATAACGGGCGCATGCTCCGCAACTTCGTGCAGATCGTCCGCTCCGGCGTGACTGGTCGGAAGTCGCTCGGTTCTGCCCCGAAGCGCCTCGTGCGCCAGTGGCTCGAGGCCGCGTCCGACGCCCAGCTCTTGGCCGCCGCGGTCGGGAGCGCGCCGTCCTTGGCCGACATCGTGAAAATGGTGCATCCGGCTCCGCAGTCGTCCGCCCGTGCCGCCTTCTACGCTTGGCTTATCGGGAAGCCCTA
>CAZKYJ010000452.1:0-4951 GCA_964556355.1 uncultured Verrucomicrobiales bacterium
AAATCGCCTATTTCTGGGGGATTCTGGGGACGATGCAGGGGCTGCTCACCCCCGCGCTCGCCTACGACTTTCCCCACCTCGAGTTCTTCCGGTTCTTCCTCCTCCACGCGAGCGTGGTGGTCGCGGCGTTCTATCTGCCTCTGGGACGCCGGATGGCGCCCGGGCCCGGTGCGCCGTGGCGCGCCTTCGGCTGGATTCAGGTCTACATGGTGGTGGCCTTCGCCGCCAACCTGGCCTTCGGTTCCAACTACGGATTCCTCATGAAGAAGCCGCCCGCGGCCAGTTTGCTCGACCACTTGGGAGAGTGGCCGTGGTACCTGTTCGCGCTCGAGGGGATCGCCCTCGCCGGGTTCTGGCTCCTCTACCTGCCGTGGATCCGGCGGGCTACCAGACCCTCTCGATGAAGCGGGTGAGTGGTCCCTTCTTGGAGTTCGGGATCGTATTGGTGCGACCGCCTACCGCGGGGAGGGATCCGGGGTCCTCTACGGCGGTGGTGGCGGGGACGAGATTCATGGAGGCGATGTTGATGCGACGCACCGGGTTGTCGTTGGTGTCCACGACACTCTTGCTGATGTCCTCGATGACCTCGAGCCCTTGGGTCACCTGGCCGAAGACCGTGTATTCGCCATCGAGCGAGGGGATCGAACGGAGCGCGACGTAGAACTGCGATGCGCTCGAACGCTTCTCCGGGTTCTGGTCATCGCCGAGCCGGGCCATGGCCACGGCACCCGCGCGGTGCGGGAGCTTGATCTCGGCGGGGATGGTCACGTCGTTGCCGCCCGTTCCCCACTCCGATCGGTTCGAGCCGTCCTTGCTGAGCGGGTCGCCGCCCTGCACGATATAGCGGGAGATGACGCGGTGGAAGGCGGTGTCGTCGTAGGCGCCTGAGATCACCTTCTGTTTGAAATTGGCCACCGTTTTCGGGGCGACCTCGGGGTAGAGTTGGAAAATGACGGGGCGGGTCACCTTGTTGACCTCGATCTTCATCAGCACCGTGTCGTACTGGTAGCTGGGGTCGCCCGAGACATCGACCGCCGGCTCCGGATCCACCGCCATCGCCTCGGCGTCGCCGGTCATGTCGATCTCGTCGCCGCTGGCGAGCGTGGCATCGGCATCTCCATCACCACGACCGAATCGGTCTTTGAGGGACGAGCAGGAGGTCAGGCCGAGCGTCGCCACGAGGGCGAGGAGGCAGGTGAGGTGCGATTTCGTCATGTCGGAAAAGGTCTAGCGTGGGGTGGTGTGGGACGCTCCGCCGGGAGTCTCCCCGATTTCGAGCGGAACGGAAAGCACCTTTTTCGCTGATCGCACGTTAAGCAAGCGCCCGGTTTGGCAAAATGCACGCGGGACGAAGGCCAGCGCCACCAAGATCGCCGGATCGCCGGGGTGGGGGGCGACACTGGTGAGGGTGCCTGCCTTGCCATCCGGATCGTCGGGCGGGGCGAGTTCCATCCCCGGTACCATGGGTTCGTCAAAGGGTTCCCGGGCGACGAGCAAGCGCAGTTCGTGCCGTACTTTGCCTGCCGATTTGATCCGGGAGATGACCTCTTGGCCGATGTAACAACCCTTGGAGTAACTGATAGCACGGTCGCGGAAGAGGGGGATCTCGGGGGCGAGGATGGCATCGGTGAGTTCCTGGCCCCAGGCGGGAATCTGGTGGAAGACGCGGAGCGATTCCAATGCGTCCGCGTCCGGGAGCGGAAGGTCGTCGGGGACTTCTCCTGCAGGAAAAACGAGGTCGCGCCCGGGCACGCCAAACCGTGGATTCGGTGCGTCGTGCAGCGCGGAATCGGGGCGGGGAAACTCCGCGTCGAGCAGGTGGACGACGGCGAAGCGGTCGTCGCCTTCCGCCAGCTCGCAGTCGTCGGCGATCAGATAGCGGTCGAGCCGGTCGAAGAGCGCGAGGGGGGACTCGATGAGGAAGCTGTGGGATCCGGCCAGGTGGTGGACGTAGACGGGCGCCGCGTCGAGTTTGCCCTTGAGGTTCGTGACGCAGGCCATGAGCGTCGCGCCGGACGGGAGTTGCGGGATGGCGTTGGTCACCTGACCGTTCAGGTAGCGGGCGGCATCGGGGCCGTGGATGTGGAGAAGGCTCACGGATGAAGAATCAACTATTTGGAAAAGCGTTTCGCGAGGGAGGAGAAATCGTGCTCGGCGAGACCGGACTCGCTCGCATCGCGGAGCAGGTCAATCATTTCGGCCAAGATCGGGAGGTCGAGCGGGGGCTTGGCGTTGCCGGCGAGATCGAGGGCGTACTCGTTGTCTTTGAGCATGTTCTTGGTCGAGAAATGCGCTTCGTAGTCGCCGGCGATCATGGCGGGGAGCTTCATGGCGGCGGCGGGGGAGTTGCAGGCGTTCAGCTCGATGGCGGCCACGAGTTTTTCCGGGGCGATCCCTTGCGAGCGGGTCACGGCGAGCGCCTCGGCCAAGATTTCGACGGTGGTGGCGGTGACCATGTTGGTCGCGAGTTTGAGCACGGTGGCGTGGCCGATCTCGCCGACGTGGAGGATAGCTTTCGACGTGATATCCAAGAGCGGGCGCACCTCGTCGAGGATCTCGACGTTGCCTCCGACGTAGTAGGTCAGCTCGCCAGCGGCGGCGGCGTTCTTCGATCCCGTAAACGGGGCGTCGAGGAAAGCCGCTGCCGACGATTGGACGACGCTGGCAGCCTTGCGGGTGGCGGTCGGTGAGACGGTGGCACAGTTGACGACGATATGCTCGTGGGTGAGCTGGTCGCGCATGGCCTCAACGGTCTCGATCAGGGCTTCGCTGTCGCGTACGAAGAGCTGGATGACCTTGGTGAGCGAGGCCATCTCGGCAGGCGAGGCGAGGAAGTTCGGGATGGGGCGGGCGGAGGGGCTCCAGACGAAGACGTCGATCCCGGCGGCGGCGAGGTTGGCGGCGGCGCGGGAACCGATGATCCCGAGGCCGATGATTCCGATTGAGGTCATTTGAGTTGGTGGGTCTTCCAGGGTGGGCAGGAATGTTTGCGGGGTGGTCGGCCGGTCTGGCCTAGGGCTCAGGGGCTCTCAGGAGGGTGTCGTAGTAATACTCCAGATGCTCGCCGGCGCGGGCTTTGAGTTCCGATTTTAAGGACGTGAGCGCGCTCGCGCGTTTGTCGTTCTCGAGGGTGGTACGGATCTCGGAGGCGAGTTCGTCGAGGGTGCCAGGCCGGCTCGGGCGGCGGTCGATGATATCGACGATGTGCCAGCCGATGGCGGTCCGGACGGGCGCCGAACGGGTGCCGGCGGGAAGCTCCCAGACGGCGGCGATGAAGTCTGCGGGCATCCGTTCTTGCCGGAAATAGCCCAGGTCGCCGCCGAGCGGAGCGCTGCGGGCGTCTTCGGAGTGCGCCTCCGCGAGGGCGGCAAAATCGGCGCCAGCGGCGAGTTCGCCGGCGAGGCTACGGATCTCCGCCTCGCGGTCGGAACCGGTCACAGTGGACAAGAATAGGTGCCGGGCGCGGATGGTGGCGGGAATCTCGAGTTCCCTGCGGTGTTCCTCGAAGTAGGCGGCGATCTCCTCGTCACTCACCGCGATGGCGGGGGCGAGGCGGACGTCGATCCACGCCTGCGCCGCAAGCCGGGCAGCGGTGCGCTCACGCAGCGTCCCAGGGCTCAGCCCGGCAGCGGCGAGACGCTCGGCGAAGGCCCCGTCGGACTCGAACGTGCTGCGGATCGTCGCGACCTCGGCGTCGATCGCTGCGGCCGAGACCGATTCGATGCTGGCCTTGTCGTTGCGGGAATACCCGGCCACGATCTCTTCGAGGACGAGGGAATTGACCACCGTCACCTCGGTGGCGAGACGTTTTTGGCTCCCCGGCTCCCCCAGTGCATCGGGGGTCAAACCTCGGCGAAAAGCGTATGCTTCGAGTGCCTTGCCGACATCGGCCAAGGTGATCGGTACGCCGTAGACGCGGGCGACCCAGCCGAGCTCGGCGGCGGTGCGGCGATCGCCCCGCGCCTCGCGGAGCTTGGCGGAGACCGGGCCATCGAACCAGAAGAGGTCGCCGATGAGGTAGAGCGTGACGAGCGCGTAGATGGCGAAACGCCAAGGGAACTCTGATTTTCGATTTTCGATTTTCGATTCTCGCCTTAGGTGGGGTGCCCGTCTACCACCGATGATCCGTTTTGCCTTCCAACGTCTCGCGAGCCTCGTGGTGGTGCTCTTCGCCGTGGTGACGATCACGTTTTTCCTCATCCGCGCGATCCCTGGCGGGCCGTTCGACAAGGAGAAGGAACCGCCCCCGCACATCAAAGAACAATTGCTCAAGAAGTACGGGCTAGACGGTTCGACCTGGAGCCAGTACGTCCGCTACCTTGGCGACCTCCTGCAGGGCGACCTCCGGGTCAGCTTCAAATACCGGAACCGCAGCGTGGCGGAGATCCTCGGCGACAGCCTCCCGGTCTCGGCGGTGCTCGGTGCCAGCGCCTTCGTCATCGCGACCCTCGGCGGGGTGCTTCTCGGCACCTACGCCGCGGTGCACCGGAACTCGGCGGGCGACTACCTGGCGATGCTCTCGGCGCTGCTCGCCATTTCCCTGCCCGCCTTCGTCACCGGACCGATCCTGATCCTGGTGTTCGCCCTCTGGCTCGAGATCTTTCCGGTCGGCGGGTGGTTCGGGCCGGCGCACATGGTCTTGCCCGCCATCTGCCTCGCCGCTCCCTATACCGCCTACATCGCCCGGCTCATGCGCAACAGCATGGTGGAAGTGCTGGGGCAAGACTTCATCCGCACCGCGCGGGCGAAGGGGCTCGAAGAGCGCTCGGTCGTCTACAAACATGCCATGAAGGTCGCCATCCTCCCGGTGGTCACCTTCCTCGGCCCGCTCGCCGCGCACCTCCTCACGGGCTCGATCGTCGTCGAGCAGATCTTCAGCATCCCCGGTGCGGGCGGCTTCTTCGTCAAGAGCATCGAGAACCGCGACGGCTTCCTCCTCAGTGGCGTGGTC
>CAZKYJ010000453.1:0-4949 GCA_964556355.1 uncultured Verrucomicrobiales bacterium
TCCCACGGCGGTCGGCGTGGAGACGGTTCCCGGATTCGCGGCGGAACTTCTCTACACCGTCCCGAAATCCGAGCAGGGATCGTGGGTCGCCATGACGGTTGACCCGCGGGGTCGCATCATCGCGGGAGACCAGTATGGCGGCCTCTACCGCATCACCGTTCCCCCGGTGGGCAGCGATGGGAGCGCGGAGGTCGAAGCGTTGGACGCTGATGTTCGGGGCGCCCACGGGCTCTGTTATATTTTCGATGCGCTCTATTTCATGAAGAACGAGGAGGGCGGCGCGCACGGGCTCTATCGCCTGCGCGACACCACGGGGGATGGGCAGTTCGACGAGGAAGCGTTGCTCCGCGACTTCTCCGGAGGCGGTGAGCACGGGCTACACAGCATCGTCCCGGGTCCGGACGGCAGGTCCCTCTACCTCGTTTTTGGCAACCACACGAACATTCCCGACAAGCTCGACCGCTCGCGGCCCGCCCGCGCTTGGGCGGAAGACCACCTGCTCCCGAGGATGTGGGACGCGAATGGGCACGCCCGCGGCCGCCTTGCTCCCGGCGGGTTCATTCTGAAAACCGACCCCGATGCCAAAGAGATCGAGCTGGTGGCCTACGGTTTCCGCAACGAGTTCGACGCCGCCTTCGATCAGAACGGCGAACTCTTCGCCTTCGACGCCGACATGGAATGGGATCTGGGCTCGCCGTGGTACCGGCCGACCCGCGTCTACCATGCCGTGAGCGGCCTCGATGCCGGCTGGCGCTCCGGCACCGGCAAGTGGCCGAACCACTACCCGGACAGCCTCCCGCCCGTCGCCGACATCGGCCCGGGTAGCCCGACCGGCGTCGCCATGGGAACCGGCGCGAAGTTTCCCGCGAAGTACCAACGGGCCCTCTTCATCAACGACTGGACCTACGGCACGATGTACGCCGTCCACCTCAGCCCCGACGGGGGCGGCTTCAGCGGCCAGGTGGAGGAGTTCGTCAGCGGGCGCCCGCTCCCGCTCACCGACGTCGTCATCCACCCGCAAGACGGCGCGATGTATTTCCTGGTCGGCGGCCGCCGCACGCAGTCCGCCCTCTACCGGGTGACCTATACCGGAGACGAACCGACCGCCCCCGCCGAACCGCCGGCCACCACGCCCGGGGCGGAGCTCCGGCGCGAGATGGAAGCGCTCCACCAGGACGGCGTCGGCTCCGAGGCCGTCGCCCCCGCCTTCTCCAACCTGGACAACCCCGACCGCTTCGTCCGCTACGCCGCGCGCGTCGCCCTCGAGCGGCAACCGCCCGCTTCCTGGGCTGACCGGGCACTGGCCGAACGCCGGCCGTGGGCGCTGATCGAAGCCATGGTAGGGCTCGCCCGCGTCGGCGATCCCCCCTTCCAACCCGCCATCCTCGACGCCCTCGGCACCCTCGATCCCGGCTCGCTCGACGGCGCCCAGCGGCTCGCCTGGTTGCGCGCCCACACGCTCGCCTTCACCCGCATGGGCGAGCCGGGGGACAAGGCTTCCCTCATCGCCCGGTTCCGGCCGCTGTTCCCCAGCGGCGACAACACCACCGACCGCGACCTCGCCGAACTCCTCATCTACCTCGGTGACCCTTCCGTCGTCCCCACCGCGCTCCAGCTTATGGCCACGGCCAAGGACGACCAGGTCGAACTCACCAACGAGGGCGTCCTCGCCCGGAACTCCGGCTACGCCAGCGCCGCCCGCGCCGTCCATGCCAGCCGCCCGAACCTCCAGCAGTACAGCCACCTCTTCCTCCTCCGCAATGCCCGCTCCGGGTGGACGCCCGAGCTGCGCCAGACCTACTTCTCATGGTTCCCCCGCACCGCCGGGTGGAAGGGCGGCAACAGCCTCCGGAAATTCCTCGAAAACATCCGCACGGAGGCCCTGGCCAATATCGCCCCCGACAGCGAGCGCGCATCCCTCGACGCCCTCTCGACCACCGCGCCCGAAACGATGGCCAATATCCGCCCCCCCGCGGGGCCAGGACGCGCGTGGACAGTCACGGATGCCGTCGCCGCCCTCGCTGACCGCCGCACCGGGCGAGACTTCGGACGGGGCCGCGAGCTCTTCACCGCGACGGCCTGTGCCAGCTGCCACCGCATGGCCGGGGAAGGCGGTGGCATCGGCCCCGACCTCACCGGCTCCGGGAACCGCTACACCCTGAGCGACCTCATGGAGAACATCGTCGATCCCTCCAAGGTCATCTCCGACCAGTACGGCAGCGAAACGATCACCAAAAAAGACGGGTCCCTCGTCATCGGTCGGGTCGGCGGCGAGACCGCGGAAACGCTGGCGGTCATGACGAACCCGTTCGCTCCCGAGTCCCTCATCGAGATCCCCATGGACGCCATCGCCAAACGCGAGCCGCTCCCGGTCTCCATGATGCCGCCCGGCCTGGTCAATACCCTGAACGAGGACGAGCTCGCCGATCTCGTCGCCTACCTCATGTCCGGCGCCAACCCCGAAGACACGGCGTTCAAAAAGTAGCGCCCGAGAGTTTTTGGGAGCTGCATCGCTGTTTCTCCCACCGATATTCCACCCATGCGACACGTCCCCAACATCCTCGGTGCCCTCCTCGGGCTCGCCTTTATCGCGTTCGGACTGATGTTTCTGCTCGGCCTCGTGCCCGAGCAACCGGAACCACCGGCGGGCTCGCCGGTGGCGTTGTTCATGGGCGCGTTCGTCCCGACCGGCTATCTCGCCTTCGTCAAGGTGCTCGAAGTCCTCGGCGGCATCCTCGTCGCGATCCCCCGCACCCGGAACCTCGGGCTGCTCGTCCTCGGCCCGATCATCGTCAACATTTTGGCCTTTCACATCTTCGTGGCAGGTGGCGCCGGCCTGCTCGATCCCCCCCTGGTGATCATCTGCCTCATCGCCGCCTACCTCCTCTGGTGCGGTCGCCGTGCCTTTGGCGGACTCGCGGGGGGAACGGGACGCTGAGCGAGAACGGGGAAAACGGCCTCGCACAGGGCGTCTCGCACGGCCACGGGACATGGCGCCCGGCCAACCCTTCCCCGCCCTACCCGATCTCGGGGAGCGCCCACCCGGCCCGGTAGTCACGGGCGAGATAGGCGTTGGCGTCCGGCAAGTTGGTAACCTGCATCGCGGCGGCGTCCCACTCGAGCTTTTGACCCGAGAAGCGGGCGGCGACGTTGCCGAGCTGGACGGCCTCGGTGAGCGGGCCGGCGTAGTCGAAACCGTCGCTGGGCTGCTCGCCACGGACGATGCCATCGACCCATCCGTGGTAGTGGTTGCCGTCTTCGGCGGGTTCGACCGTGTGCTCGGCGAAGGCGTCATTGCCATGGAGCTGCGGAGCGCCGACGTGGGGAAGGACGAGGGTGCCGGTTTCACCGACAAAGAGCGATCCGGATGCGGGGAGAGGCCGGCCACTCGACACCTTTTCGTGGGCGACGGCCGGGAGGCGTCCCCCATCATACCAGGTGATATTGATGGCTTCGCGAGCGGTGAACTCCGTGCCCGGAAAGACGTAGCGGATGGTCTGCTGCGCGGGCCAGACCTCGTCGTTCATCCCCGTGTTCTCGTTGTGTACCGTCAGGGGCGCACCCGCGATGTCGAGGGCGGTGAAGACCGGATCAAATAGGTGGCAGCCGAAATCGCCGATCGCGCCGGATCCGAACTCCTGCCAGTCACGCCAGCAGAACGGTGCGTAGACCCGCTGGGCGGCCGGGGGACGCGCATGGGCAACGCCCAGCCACAGATCCCAATCGAACGAAGCGGGCGGGGCGACCGTCGCCTTCGGACGGTCGAGGTGGCCGGAGTATCCATGGCCGGTGACGCCGACCCAGCTGTGCACCTCCTTCACCTTTCCGATCGTGCCGCCCCTGATGAGGCGGACAGCCGTCCGGTAGTGGGTGTGGGAATGGATCTGGTTCCCCAGGCGCGTAATGACACCCGCCTGCCGGGCGACCAGCCGCATCTTCCGTGCCTCGTCGACGGTGTGGGTCAGCGGCTTTTGCACATAGACGTGCTTGCCTGCGAGCATGGCGGTGAGGCCGATGAAGGCGTGCATGTGGTCGGGGGTCGAGATCGTGCAGGCGTCGATCTCGTCGCCGCGTTCCGCGAGCATCTGGCGGAAATCCTGGAAGACGGGAGCACCGGGCCTGAGCTGCTTCACCCGCTCGGTGCGTGCCAGGTCGACATCGGCGAAAGCGACGAACTCCGCCGCCGGGTGCTGCGCGACCTGGCTGATATCCGACCAACCCTGGCCCTCCGTCCCGATTCCGGCCACCTGGATCTTCGAATTGAGGTTCTGGCCGCGGACGACGGCGGGAGCCGCAACGGCTGCGAGGGCGGCGGCAGATTTGAGAAAGTGGCGACGGCGCATGGGTCGGGGAGAAGCGATGGTGGATTGGGATGGATGGGCGCGCCCTCTGTCGCCACGGGTCATCTCGCTATACGCACCGCGACACCGCCGGTTGTCAGCGGGACAAATCCGACGGGCGGATCGCTTTCGCTTGACGTGCGTGACGGATGCTTCTCGTCTGGGGCATGGACGACCGCGATATCGAGCTGGCCGAAATCTTGTGGGAATACCACCGGATGCCGTCCCCGCTGGTGCGATCGGACGTGATCATCGGTCTGGGAAGCTACGATATCCGGGTGGCCGAGCACTGCGCCGAACTCCTGGCCGCGGGGTGGGCTCCGCTGGCCGTCTTCACGGGCGCCGAAGGGAACTTTACGCGGGGCAAATGGACCAAGTCGGAGGCGGAGACCTTCGCCGAGGTCGCCATCGCGGCGGGGGCACCGCCGCAGCAGATCCTCATCGAACCGAGGGCGACGAATACGGGCGACAACATCCGGTTCACCCGAGCACTTTGCCGGGAGCGCGGGATCGATGTGCGCACCGCCATCCTCGCCTCGAAACCGAATATGAATCGGCGGGGCTACGCCACCTGCCTCCAGCACTGGCCGGAACTCGCCGTGGTGTGCA
>CAZKYJ010000454.1:0-4933 GCA_964556355.1 uncultured Verrucomicrobiales bacterium
AACTCGTGGAATTCGTCAAGCGCCGTCCCATCTCGTTGATTCTTCCGGCCCTCTTCTCCGAGGTCGAGCAGCCCGCCCTCCCGCACATCCTCAACCACCTCGAGAAGGTGCCCTACCTCGACGAGATCGTTTTCAGCATGAACCGGATGTCGGCCGACGAGTTCGTACGGGCGCGGAGGTTCGTCGAGCGTCTCCCGCAGAAAGTCCGTATCATTTGGAATGACGGGCCGCGGGTGAAGCGGCTCTACGACCAGCTTTCCGACGCCCAGCTCACCTCCTACGTCCCCGGCAAGGGCTACAATGTCTGGATGGCCTACGGCCTCATTCTCGGACGCGAAGATGCCCGCGTCATCGCCACCCACGATAGCGATATCCTCTCCTACCACCGCGAGATGCTCATGCGCATCTGCCTGCCCACCGTCCATCCCAACCTCGGCTACGAGTACTGCAAGAGCTACTACGGCCGCGTCACCGACCGGATGTACGGCCGCGTCACCCGCCTGTTCGTCGCGCCGCTCCTCCGCTCCGTCATGCAGACCATCGGCGACCACCCGCTCATCGAATATCTCGACTGCTTCCGCTACCCGCTTTCCGGCGAATTCTCCATCAGCTCGGAACTCGCCCGTGTCCTCCGGATCCCGGGCGATTGGGGGCTCGAGGTCGGCATGCTCTGCGAGGTCTACCGGAACACCACCATGCGCCGCGTCTGCCAGGTCGATCTCGGGAGCAATTTCGAGCACAAGCACCAGCACCTCGGCTATGACCCCGAGGATCCGAAGCCCACGGTCGACAAAGGGCTCATGAAAATGGCCCGCGAGATCGCCCTCACCATCTTCTCCAATCTGGCCAGCGACGGGGTCCTGCTCAGCGACTCCGCCATGAAGGCGATCAAGCTCACCTACCTCCGCCTCGCCAAAGAGACGATCCTCCGCTACTACGACGACGCCATCGTCAATGGCCTCAAGTATTTCCGGCACGAGGAGGCGGCTGCCGTCGAAGCCTTCGCCCGCGCTCTCGAAGCTTCGGCCGCCGACTTCGCCGTCGCCACCTACGAGCCTCCACAGATCCCGAACTGGAACCGCGTCAACTCCGCGCTCCCCCACTTCGCCGACGAGCTGGCGGAGGCCGTCGCCCAGGACAATGCGTAGCGGGTCACGGCGCCGCGTCTGGGAGCGGCCATCCGGGGGATCGGCGGGGGCTTGATCCCCCTCGCCAAGGCTTCCGGTTCCGAGGCGGCGACCCGTCCCCGCATCCCGAGGGATGGCGGAGCCTTCCCTCCTGCGGAGCTCGGGACGAAGGTCGCCGGGCTGCGCCGATTTGTGGCTCTCGGGTGCATCGTCGCCCTGGGGCGGCACCCCCCGTTCTCGCCGCAATTGCGCATCCCAAAGTCGAACATTTTCGTCTGCCTTGTGACCTCGTTGGGCAGCACCAGCCTCATCGGCACCGTCGCAATCTCTCCCGGCTACCCTCCGCCAATATTTCTCACCAGCGCGGTTGAGCCCCGCGATCCCCTATGGTAACCGTGGCGTTCGCGCCGTCCCGCCAAGTGCCGCGGGGGGCGCGCCCCTTCCCACCCATAGAGATTTCCCTTTTCACCGTGGATCGCGCAACGCTTACCTTTCTCCATACCTTCCCAGAACGAATCCGCGCAGAGGGGGAGGCTTTGCAGAAGGCCGGCTGCGTGAAGCAGATTTTCGGGAACCACCTGTTCATCCAAGGTCGCGTCGAGGACGGCGGTGAGACCTTCCGCACGATGCTCCGTCTCAGCGGCGACGAGTGGCAGGCCACCCGGGAAAATGGGAGCGACGACCGCTCCAGCGCCGCCTACGCGACGATGCTCGAGCGGGTGGAGCGTGGCGGGAACCTCCCCGAGGCACCCAATGAGGTCGGCGAGGAACTTTTGGCCGACGTGATGGAGAAGAAACTGGGCCGCGAGCTGAACGCCTTCGAAAACGGTTGGATCGACAAGCTCGAGAAACGCTACCGCCGTTTCGAGATCGAGCGCAAGCTCTTCGACACCGACCTCGTCCGTCTCAACAGCAAGTGGCCGGTCGAGGAATACGAACCGCTCGAACTCTGGAACGAGGCCCCCAAGGACGTGCTCGAGTTCTGGAACTACATCGCCTACGCCTTCGAGAAACGCGCCGTCGGATTCCCGCCGTTCATGCGCAGCGTCACCGACACCGAGGCGGTCAAAGAAAAGATCTTCGCCTGGGAGCAGGAGAAAGAGCTCTCCGACTGGAACGCCCGCTTGGAGGCGGTCGTCGGGGATGCCCCGCCGCCGCAGGCCCCCACAGCGCTCACCTTCCGGCTCATGGTGCTGCCCAACGAGGCTCGCCTCCAGCGCCGCGCCACCGGGTCGGACCGGCCATTCGAAACCGTCGCCGGGCTCGCCGAGATCGAGGCTCTCGCCGCCCGGCACGCCGTCGGCGCGCTCGATCTCGACGGCTCGAGCGAACTTCTCTGGGTGCGGATTTGCCGCCGCCTCCAAGAGTTGGAGACCGGTGATTTCCGCCTCGACGACGCGGGTAATTGCGAGCTTCTCGGGCGCCTTTTCGAGCAGGACGCTCTCGCCGAACGGATCGTCACCCTAGACGAACACCCGTTCCACCAGGTCGAAAAACCACTCCGCTGGCTCTGCCGCGACCGCACCGACGACGATGCCGAAGCGGAGGGACAATTCATCCTCCAACTCGTCACGGACGATGGCGAACCGCTCTCCCACACCGTCCGCGTCCTCCCCGGTGTCACCACCTGGTACCTTTCCGACGAGACGATTTTTCGCGGGCCGGTCAACTGGACGACGAGCACGGAACTCGAGCCGCGCCACGCCATTCCCGAGAGCGCCCTCGCCACGGAGAAGGGGGTCGCCTTCCTCGCGGCCATCCGCAGCGGCCTCCCCGCCTCCATCAAGGAGCGTGCGATCGAGACCGTCCTCGTTCCCAAGATCTCCATGCGCCTCGGACGGCGCCTGACCGGCGCCGACAGCGAGCACCTCGTCGCCGAGGTCACCGCCGCAGATCCCGATGGCTACCGGCTGGAGACCTTGGTCAAAGAAGGCTGGACGATCACGGAATCGAAGGTGCCGGACGGCGGTCAGATCCTGAGTTTCGATCGCTCTTCCCTCGCCGCCGTTCCCGGCCAGCTCGAGGAGATGGCGCTCAGCTACGATCCCGGGCAAGAGGCGTTCAAAGCGCGCGCCACCAAGGCGTTTCCCGAGAAGTTCAGCGAGTGGGTCACCGCGATCCCCGAGGGCATCGTCGTGGAGATGGAGGACGACCTCCAGACCCTCATCGCCGATCCCATCAAGGCCCGCGTGCGCTTCGAGCTCAGCGAGCAGAAAGGCGACATCGACTGGTTCGACCTCAAGATCGTGCTCGATGTCGATGGGCTCGACCTGTCCCAGGCCGAGCTGCGCACCCTGGTGGCCGCCCGCGGCGGCTTCGTTCGCATGGGCGACGGCGGCTGGCTCCGCCTCGAGTTCGACCTCGACGAGGGGCAGCAGGCCGCCGTCGACCGTCTCGGGCTCGATATCTTCGACCTCAGCGGGGAAGAGCATCGCATGCACGTGCTCCAGCTCGCCGACCCTGCGGCCAAGGAGGTCTTCGACGAGGGGGCATGGAACCGGATCTGCGACCGCGCCTCGTCGCTCAAACTCCGCGTCCAGCCCGCCGTCCCCGACGGGCTCAAGGACGTCACCCTCCGGGCCTACCAGGTCGAGGGCTTCCAGTTCCTCTCCTATCTCGCCACCAACAGCTTCGGCGGCATCCTCGCCGACGACATGGGTCTCGGGAAAACCGTCCAAAGCATCACCTGGATCCTCTGGCTCCGCGCGCAGGCCAAAAAGATCGCTCCCGTCCTCGTCGTCTGCCCGAAATCCGTCCTCGACGTGTGGGCGGGGGAGTGCAAGAAATTCGCCCCGCAGCTCAAAGTCCAGGTCATCCGGACGAAGGAGGAACTGGACATCGAGGCGGTCAAAAGGATCGACCTTCTCGTCCTCAACTACTCGCAGCTCCGCGTCAACGCGGAGAAGCTGAAGTCCGTCCGCTGGCTCGCCACCATTCTCGACGAGGGCCAGCAGATCAAAAACCCCGACAGCAAAGCCGCGAAGTCCGCCCGGGAACTCAACTCGAGCAACCGCCTCGTCCTCACCGGGACGCCCATCGAGAACCGGCTCCTCGACATCTGGAGCCTCATGGCCTTCGCCATGCCCGGTGTCCTCGGGAACCGCAAGTACTTCCGCGAGCGCTTCGACAAGCGCAAAGATCCCGGCGCCCAGGCCCGCCTCTCCGCCCGCCTCCGCCCGTTCCTCCTCCGGCGCACCAAGAACCAGGTGGCCATGGACCTCCCGCCTCGAACCGAAGAGGACGTCTTCTGCAAACTGGAAGGTACCCAGGAGGAACTCTACAAAGCCGAGCTCAAGCGCATTCAAAATATCCTCCTCGGACTCGAGAGCGACGAGGCTTTGCGCAAGAATAGCTTCGTCGTCCTGCAAGGGCTCATGCGGCTCCGCCAGATCTGCTGCCACCCCGCCCTCATCGGCGCCGAGCACGCCGAGGCCGACAGCGCCAAACTCAACGCCCTCTTCTACCTCCTCGACCAGCTGAAAGAAGAGGGGCACAAAGTGCTCGTCTTCTCCCAGTTCGTCACCATGCTCGATATCATCAGGGCGCGCCTCGAGGAACAGAACCGCCCCTTCGAGTACCTCACGGGCAAGACGCAGGAGCGCAGCAGCGTCATCGAGCGCTTCCAGAATACGAAAGACCCCAGCGTCTTCCTGCTCTCCCTCAAGGCGGGCGGCAGCGGTCTCAACCTCACCGCAGCGAGCTACGTAGTCCTCTACGACCCCTGGTGGAATCCCGCCGTCGAAAACCAGGCCATCGACCGGACCCACCGCATCGGCCAGACCAGCAAAGTCATCGCCTACCGCCTC
>CAZKYJ010000455.1:0-4932 GCA_964556355.1 uncultured Verrucomicrobiales bacterium
TTTCGTCGGTGCCCTTGAACAACTTCGCATCGGAGAAGGCCGTCGCCAGAAGGGTGAGGTTCTCGGCCGGGCCGCGGAGGCTGTCGTAGAGCTCGTCTTCGGCGTGGAGCCACTTCGGGGGAAGGCCTTTGGTAATCGGATGTTCGGCATCCCGAACCTCGATGACAAACTCGTGGCGCGGCCCGTGGCTGCCACCCTTGCCGGCGCCGGTCACCTTCACCAGCTGGCCGTCGCGGAAACGGACGTAGGGACCCGACTTCTCATTGCGCCCGCCCCAGCCACCGACGCCAATCATCTTATTGTACTCGCCCCATTGCGGGAAGGCATTATTGGCCGCGTGCACCGAGACGAATCCCCCCCCGCCGGCGACGTAATCGACAAACGATTGGCGGAATGCCTCGCCCCAGAGCTCACCGTTGTAGTTCGACACCACCACATCCACGCCCTCGAGCGAGGGCTGGAAGCCGCTCAGATCCTCGCCTTTCGGCGGTGAGGTGGCGACTTCGACCTGGAAATTTCCGATCTTCTCGAAGATGGCCATCAGGAACGGCGTCGTCTCCTGCCACTTGTGATTGTTCTGGCCGTCGATGAGGAGGACTTTCAACGGGTCGGCCGCGGGGAGCGGAGGCGCGGACAGCAGCGCGACCAGACTGGCGCACAGGAGGGTGAGGGCGGGGCGGCGTTGCATGGGCTCCGTTACTAACGAAGAATCCTCCGCGCGACTATCGCGAAGAATTCCGACAAATCGTTTCCGCCAGTAGAAATAGGATTGAACAAATGGGCGACCGCCTCCACGATGCCCCACCCCATGACCGTCGTATCCTTTCTCCTCTTCACGCTGGCCGTCGCCGTCATCACCTATTTTCTGACCCGGAGGACGATCCATGATACCGCCGACGGCTTTTTCCTGGCGGGCAGGAGCCTCGGCCCGGTGGTCATCGCGGGCTCGATCCTGCTGACCAACCTCTCGACCGAACAGCTCGTTGGCCTCAACGGGGCAGCCTTCAAGGACGGGATCCTCGTGACCGCTTGGGAGACTTTGGCCGGTGTCTCCATGGCGGTGCTCGCGCTCGTTTTCCTGCCCCGCTACCTAAAGAGCGGGCTCACCACGACGCCGCAGTTCCTCGAGGAACGCTTCAGCCGGGGCACGCGGCTTCTGGGCGAGGGGCTCTTCCTCACCGGCTACGTCGTGATCTTGCTGCCCATCGTGCTCGCGACCGGCGCGATCTTTATGAGCGAGGTTTTCCACGTGCCCGATCTCGTGGGGGGCTCGAAAGAGGCCTCCATCTGGGTCACGGTGCTGGCCATCGGGTTCATCGGTTCGGCCTACGCGATTTTCGGCGGGCTGAAAGGGGTCGCGGTGTCCGACACGCTGAACGGTCTCGGTCTCGTGGTCGGCGGTCTCCTCATCCCCTACTTCGGGCTCAACGCGGTCTCCGACGGGGCAGGTATCGCCGAAGGCTGGAAGATCCTGACCGAAGCACAGCCGCAGCATTTCGATGCCATCGGTGGCCCGGAAAGCTCCGTCCCCTTCTCCACGCTCTTCACCGGGGTCATCCTCCTCCACCTTTTCTACTGGTGCACCAACCAGGTCATCGTCCAGCGCACGCTCGCCGCACGCTCGCTCGCCGACGGTCAGAAGGGCGTGCTCCTGGCGGCCTTCATCAAACTGCTGGCACCCCTCATCATCGTCATCCCCGGTATCATCGCCTACCATCTCTTCGCCGACCAGATCGCGTCGAAGGACGACGCCTACCCCGTCCTCGTGAGAGAAGTTCTTCCGGCCCCGCTGACCGGCTTCTTCGCCGCCGTCGTCTTCGGGGCGATCCTCAGTTCGTTCAACTCGGCACTCAACTCTGCCGCGACCCTTTTCTCGACCGGGATCTACAAAAAAGTGATCAAGCCGGGCGCCACCGACCACCAGATGGTGCGCACGGGAAGGATCTTTTCCCTCGTCCTCGCCCTCGCCGCCATGGCGATCGCCCCCTACGTCGCCCTCCACGGGCAAGGGATCTTTGGCTATCTCCAAAATGCCAACGGCTGCTACGCCATCCCCATGTTGGCGGTCATGATCGCGGCCCTCTTCACCAGGAGGATGCCGGCCGCCTCGGCGATCTTCGGCATCCTGTTCGGATCGCTCACCTATCTCATCTTTGCCTTTCTGCTCCCCCTCGTTGTCGAGGTTCCAGACCCGCTGCCTGATCCCGGATCGCAGGGCATCCTTTTGCAGATCGTCCAGTTCAACGCGTTCCACCTCCAGGGGATCATTTTCGCCCTCACCATGGTCGGGATGATCATCATCGGCCGCATCAGGCCCCGCGCCGAGCCCTTCGTCCAGAAACACTCGGGCGACGTCGATATCACCCCGTGGAAGTACCGCTATCCTGTCGCCGCCGTCACCGCCGGTGGTGCGATAGCGACCTACATCTACTTCTCGTAGTTTCGCGCGAGCAGCCACAGGACGTCGGAAAGGCGGTTGAGAAACCGCTTCGGGAGTTCGCCCGAAAAACCGCCCGCGCACCAGAGCTCCCGCTCGGCACGGCGGCAGATGGCGCGGGCGCTATCGAGGAACGCCGCCCCGAGATGGCCGCTCGCACCCGGGGTCGCCCACCCGTCGGTCTGGTTGAGCGGGACGGCTTCCAAGCTCTCGACCGCCGCGTCGAGTCGTGCCAGTGACTCCTCCCGCACCCGGGCGTACCCTGCCTTGTCGTATCTCGCGCCGTCCTCGGGGAGAACACCGAGTTCGCCCATCAATCCCACCAAATCCTCCTGGACCGCCGGGATGATGCCCAACTCCCCGCCCGTTCCGCAGCTCGCCCGGACGAGCCCGAGCGCCGCGTTCAGTTCATCGACCGCCCCGAGCGCGGCGATCCGCGCATCGGTTTTCGGAACCCGGCGCCCGAACATCAGGCTCGTCTCGCCGCCGTCGCCCGTCCTTGTTGCAATGCTCTTCATCGATCACTGCGCCGGGGTCATCGGGTCGTATCCCAGCCATGGCCCGAGCCACTTCTCGACGGTCGCGAGATCCATCCCCTTGCGCGACGCATAGTCTTCAGCCTGGTCTTTTTGAATATCGGATACCATGAAGTAGCGGCTGTCCGGATGAGAAAAATAGAACCCGCTGACCGCCGATCCGGGATGCATGGCCATGCTCTCGGTCAGCGTCACCCCGGTGGCGGACTCGGCCCCGAGGAGCGCGAAGAGGTCCGGCTTCTCGGTGTGGTCGGGCTGCGCCGGGTATCCGGGCGCCGGCCGGATGCCACGGTATTTCTCGTTGATGAGTGCGGCTTTGGTCAGCTCGCCCTCGGTCTCGTAGCCCCAGGCCACGCGCGCCCGGAAGTGGAGGAGCTCGGCGAAGGCTTCCGCGAATCGGTCGGCCAAGGCTTTGGCCATGATGGACAGATACGGATCGTTCTCCTTTTCCGATAGCTCCGAGGCGAACTCGTCGGCGCCGTGGATCCCCACGACGAAGCCACCGAGATAGTCCTCGCGGCCCGATTCTTTCGGGGCGATGAAA
Organism: uncultured Verrucomicrobiales bacterium; assembly: GCA_964556355.1. Classification (GTDB taxonomy): domain Bacteria; phylum Verrucomicrobiota; class Verrucomicrobiia; order Verrucomicrobiales; family DEV007; genus CAZKYJ01. The sequence goes on from CAZKYJ010000455.1 coordinate 3,518, forward strand.
TCTGAAAGCGCGTAGTTCGGCTTGCCCGACTCCTTGGCGATCTGCTGCCTCAGGGCGTGGAACGTCTTGACGACTTCGGCGCGCGTTTCGTCGGCGTAGACCTCGATGTCGTCGCCCACGGCGTTCGCCGGGAAGAACCCGAAGACACCTTTCGGCTGGAACCGGTTCTCATCGCGGATGCGGGCGAGGAGGTCGAGGGCGTCTTGGTAGAGCTTGGCGGCCTCGGCCGCCCCCTCCTCGTTTTTGGTTTTGAGCACTTTCTTCTCCGGGTCCCAGACGCCGCGCAGCTCCCAGCTATGGAAGAATGGCGTCCAGTCGAAATACCGCACGAGCTCGTCGAGCGTGACATCACCCGAGACGTCCCGCACCCCGAGAAACGATGGTTTCGCGATCTCCTGCGCGGCCCAGTCACACCGGAACGCTGCCCCGCGGGCGTCGGCCAGCGAGATCGTGTTCTTCTTGTCGCGGCCCGCGAACTTCAGGCGCAGCCCCTCGTGCCGCTCCTCGTTCTGCCGGCGAAAGGCCTCCGCCCCGTCCTCGCTCAGCAACGAGCTCATCACGGGCACCGAGCGGCTCGCGTCGAGGACGTGCACCACCGACCCAGCCGGGTAGTGCGGCGCGATCTTGATGGCGGTGTGCGCCGCGCTCGTCGTCGCCCCGCCGATGAGCAGCGGCATCGTGAACCCGTTCTTCTGCATCTGTTCCGCCACGTGGGTCATCTCGTCCAAGCTCGGCGTGATCAGCCCGCTGAGACCGATGATATCCGCCCCTTTCTCCTTGGCGGCCGCGAGGATCTTGTCGCAGGGCACCATGACTCCGAGGTCGAATACCTCGAACCCGTTGCAAGCCAGGACCACGCCGACGATGTTTTTCCCGATGTCGTGCACGTCGCCTTTGACCGTCGCCATGACCACTTTCCCGGCACTGCGCTGGTTCGGGTTGGCCGCTTTCTCCGCCTCCATGAAAGGGAAGAGGTAGGCGACCGCCTTCTTCATGACGCGGGCGCTCTTCACCACCTGGGGAAGAAACATCTTGCCGGCGCCGAAGAGATCGCCCACCACGCTCATGCCATCCATGAGCGGGCCTTCGATCACTTTGATCGGGCGGCCGAGCTGGGCTCGGGCTTCCTCGGTGTCCTCGTCGATGAAATCGGTGATCCCTTTGAGCAGGGCATGCTCGAGCCGCTTGGCCACGGGGGCGTCGCGCCAGCCAAGGTCGACCTCCGTCTTCTTCCCGCCCTGACCGCGGAACTGCTCGGCATAGTCGACGAGTGTCTCGGTGGCCGTGTCTTTGCGGTTGAGCAGGACATCTTCCACCTTTTCCAGCATCTCTGGCGGTATCTCGTCGTAGACTTCCAGCATCCCCGCATTGACGATGCCCATGTCCATCCCGGCCCGGGTGGCATGATAGAGGAA
>CAZKYJ010000456.1:0-4928 GCA_964556355.1 uncultured Verrucomicrobiales bacterium
GAGCGTGGAATCAACGAACGGGACGGGCGCGCGCGCCGAACAGTACCATTTCATCGGGATCTGCGGCACCGCAATGGCCTCGGTGGCCGCGGCGCTGAAGCAACAGGGGTTCCGCGTGACGGGCTCGGATGCCAACGTCTATCCGCCGATGTCGACGTTCCTCGAAGGGGAGGGCATCCCCATCTCCGGGGGCTACCGCGCGGCGAACCTCCCGGAGGGCCCGGCCACGGTGGTGGTGGGCAACGCCATCAGCCGGGGGAACCCGGAGCTGGAGGCGGTGCTCAACCAGAAGCTTCTCTACACCTCGCTCCCCGAGGTGCTCAAGCAGACGGTGCTCCGCGGCAAGCGCAACCTCGTGGCCACCGGGACGCACGGCAAGACCACCACGACGTCGATCCTGGCCTGGCTGCTGGAGAGCGCGGGCAGGAACCCGAGCTACCTGATCGGCGGGCTCCCCAAGAACTTCGAGCGCGGCGCGCGGTTCACGGACTCGGAGTTCACTGTCCTCGAGGGCGACGAATACGACACCGCGTTCTTCGACAAGCGGTCGAAGTTCGTGCACTACCTCCCGGAGATCGTCATCGTGAACAACCTCGAGTTCGACCACGCGGATATCTTCGAAAACCTCGATGCCATCAAGACGAGCTTCCGCCGCATGCTCAACATCGTGCCGCTGAACGGGCGGGTCTTTGCCAACGGCGACGATGCGAACTGCCTCGACGTCGTCGCCGGATGCCACGCACCGGTGGAGACCGTGGGCACGGGAGAGGGGTGCGGACGACGGATCACCGGGATCCGCTACGGCGAGGAGATGTCCGAGTTTGCCCTCGACGGCGAGACCTACTCGGTGGCGCTGCCGGGCGAATACAATGTGCGGAACGCGGCCATGGCGGCTTGCGCTGCCTTGGCCGCAGGATTGACCGTGGCGGAGGTTCGCGCCGGGATGGCCAGCTTCGGCGGGGTGGCACGGCGGATGGAACTCAAGGGCGAAACCCGGGGCGTCCGGGTGGTCGATGACTTCGGCCACCACCCGACCGCCATCCGACAGGCGGTGGCGGCCGTGCGCCAACGCTGGCCCGAGGGCAAGGTCTGGGCGGTCTTCGAACCGCGCTCCAACACCTCGCGCCGAAACATCTTCCAGGACGAGTTCGTGGCTGCGCTCAGGTGTGCCGACGGCGCCGTGGTGGCCGCCGTGCCCAACCCGGAGAAGGTGGCGGACGCCGAGCGCCTCGACACCGCCCGGCTGGTCGCCGCGATCGCGGAGGCCGGCACCCCCGCTTTCGCCGAGCCGGACGCCGACGCCATCGTCGCTCGGCTGAAACCGCTGGTGGAGGCAGGCGACACCGTTGCCGTTTTCAGCAATGGCGGGTTCGACGGCATCCACGGCAAGCTGCTGACGGGGCTGTGAGCGCCGACGGCGAGCGCGCTTTTCTGGCAGCGCACTCGGCGCACGACGCGGCGTGGCTGCACGGCCGGTGGCGGGACGTCGCCGGGGCGGTCGGCGCCGGGGTCGACGTCCTCACCGATGCCGGCGGCCACGATGTCCTCGGGATCAAGACGCCAGCCCTCCGCGCCGGCGGGGCCGGCGTCTATCTCTGCGCCGGCGTCCATGGCGACGAGCCGGCCGGGGCTCTCGGGCTGCTGGCGTGGGCGGAAGACAACCACGACCTCTTGCGGTCGGCTCCGTTTCTCATCCTCCCGTGTTTCAACCCGTGGGGACTCGTCCACAACACGCGCCACGACCAGGCGGGACGCGACCTCAACCGCAGCTTCCACCTCGCCGAGATCCCCGCCATCGCGGCCTGGCGGCGCTACGTCGAGGGCTGCCAGATCTCCTCGGCTCTAACATTGCACGAGGACTACGACGCCCGCGGGTGCTACCTCTACGAGATGGCGGATCGCCACCCTCCCCGGGGCCACGACCTCCTGCGGGCCGTGGCCGATCTCATCCCGCCCGACCCCCGTCCCGAGATCGAAGGGCGTGCGGCGGCCGGCGGCGTCATCGATACCTCCGAGAGGCCGCGCGATCTCGCCGGCCAGCCGGAGGCGCTCGAGCTGCACGACCGAGGTGTCCCCTGGGTCGTCACTTTCGAGACGCCGTCGGAGTACTCGCTCTTTGCCCGGATGCGGGTGCACCGGCGGGTCGTCGACGACGTGGTGGCGGGTTCGCCGGTCCGGTCGTAGCCCCGACCGGCCCCGACCATCACACCGGCACGTGGCAACCCGGACAAGTGCCAGTAAGGTGGCCAGAACCCTCGCGACCGACCATGCCCGCCCTCGACAAGATCATCACCTACTGCAACGACTTCCTCAACGTCGACGGGATCCCCGACTACCCGGGCGCCCTAAACGGCCTCCAGCTCCGCAGCGCCGGGGGGAAGGTGACCAAGATTGCGGCGGCGGTCGACGCTACGCTGCCGGTCGTCCGCCTGGCGGTCGATGCCGGCGCCGATCTTCTTATCGTCCACCATGGAATGTTCTGGCAGGGTGCCCAGCGCATCGATGGCGCCGTCTTCGAACGCCTGGAGCTGGCGATGCAGGCCGGGCTAGCTATCTACTCCGTGCACCTCCCGCTCGACGTGCATCCCGACATCGGCAACAACGTGCTCCTCGCGCAAGCCTGCGGCCTCAAACCCGGTATGGGCGAGCCGTTCCTGCCGAGCAAGGGGATCGAGGTCGGTTTGGCCTTCACCGCCATGACGACCCGCGGAGCGCTGGCCAAAAAGGTCGAGAAGGCGGTCGGCGGCCCTGTCCACGTGTGTCCCGGCGGTCCGAAAAAGATCACCCGGGTGGGCATCGCCACGGGCGGGGCAGGAAGCGAGGTCGCGGCAGCGGCCGATGCCGGCGTGGATGCCTTCATCACCGGCGAGGGGCCGCACTGGAGCTACACCCTGGCGGAGGAACTGGGGGTCAACGTCCTCTACGCCGGGCACTACGCCACCGAGACTTTCGGCGTCAAGGCGCTGGCCGAGCGGCTGGCGCGCCGGTTCAAGATCGAGTGGGCATTCCTCGACCACCCGACGGGAATGTAGGGGGCGCGTGGAAGCACGATGGGTGCGGGGCGAATTCCCAGCGCCCATCCAATAGGGACACGACGCGCCGCCGAAGTAGGCCAAGGTGGCCTGCATGGGTGAGGAAGTCGCCGATCCCGGAGACGGGCGAGGACCCGACGGCTCAACGGGAGGCCAAAGGTTCCTCGACATCGCTCGCGGCGATCGGCCAGTGGAACCATGAAATGAAATCGTGTCCCTGAACCGTCGCGCCGACGTGGCCGCGTTCCACGGCTTCTGCCGGAGATTCGAGCCCGTAGGCGCGGGTGACAATGTCGGTGCAGACGCGTGTTCCAATCCCCGATCCATCGGTGGTGAAGCCGCCGAGAAAGACGTCGGAAAGCCGTTGTCCGAATTGCGTTTCAAGGGTCTGTTTGTGCGCGTCGCTGATGGCGTTGCGGAACACGAAGCGAAGGTTCTGGTGGTCGCGGGCCGGATCGAAGACGTCGATGGAAAGGTCGTCGCCCCCGCCGTGGCGGGCGGCGTTGTTGACGATGTTGTAGAGGATCCGGTCGAGGGCTGCGAACTCGAGGCAGGATTCCGAAACGCTCCCGGAGAAAGAGGTCTGGAGAGTGACCTTGAGTACCTTGTTGGCGTAGCGATGGACGGTGTCCCCCCACTTGTCGACCAGGAGTTCGACCCCGTGCTCGAGTTGTTGCCGAACCTTCTCTTCACCCTCCGAGGAAAGGCCGGTGATGGCGTTGCGCAGCATCTTGAGGTGGTCGCGGGCGAGAAAAAATACGTTCCGGTCCCCGCCGAACTTTGCGCCGTCGGGGCCGAGCGCCTCGAGCCAGAGGCACAAGGAGGCGAAGGCACCCCCTCTCAGGTCATGGAACACCTGGCGGACAGTTGATTCATCGGTGGTCGTTACCGTCGGTTTTCCCATGTCGACAACGGCATCCATCAGCTCGCCGAGCCCCTGCTCCTCGCAGACCCGGACGAGGGCGGCACCCTTCCCGGATTTCCGGTCGGAATAGAGCGACACGATGGCGGAGAGAAAGGACTCCATGCTGCGGAGAATGTCCTGATCGACGGGGTGAATCTCAGGAAACGCGATGCTCAGTCCTTCACCGGTGTAGCGCGTCGAGCGGAAATTCGGTGGGTGGAGCGGGGCGAGATCCAAAAGCGCCTGGGGCACACGTGTCATGCTGGGATCGGAGACGGCAGCCATCGTTGGTTATCCATAGCCAGAATCGCGCAAAGATCGAGCGATCAGTTGGCTTCCCTGCTCGGCGCGACCTCGTTCTGAGCGAGTTCCTTACGGCGCGGAAGCGATCGACGATTTCGGGACGGTCTTCGGTAGGGTCGGTCGCCTCGGATGCGGAGTCGGCGCGGTCGGCGATGAGATTTGGATAGCGTTTTCCGCGGTGGAAGACTTCGGTCGTGCCCTCGAAGAGATGGTGGGAGCTGAGACCGTGACCGCCGGAGGATTTCCAGCGGTCGATGAAGGCGTCGATGGTAGCGGCGTCGGGCTCGGGCGTGCCGGGAGGTTGGGCGAGCGTGGCGGTGGGTGCGACGGGGGCTGATAGATGTCGGCTCCAGCCTGGTGGGGACCCCCCGGACATCTCAGCCTACCGGAATCCCATGCGCCGCCCCCACGGGGGCGCAGGTCAGTTTCCCGGCGGCGGTGTTGATCGCGCTCTGCAGCTCGGGGCGCTCCGCCACGGCGGCATCGAGGCCTCGGTCGGCGATGAGGCCGATCCATTGGGCGGTGACATTGCTCAGTGCCTGGGTGGCAGTGCGGGCATAGGCGCCGGGCATGTTGGCCACGCAGTAGTGGAGGACGCCCTCTTCCACGAAAGTAGGGTCGTCGTGGGTGGTCGGGCGGCTGGTCTCCGCGCAGCCGCCCTGGTCGATGGCGATATCGACGAGCACGCT
>CAZKYJ010000457.1:0-4903 GCA_964556355.1 uncultured Verrucomicrobiales bacterium
GTCCTGACCAGCATCGCCGGGATGGGGGTCGGCACCGGACGCCCCCTCGTCGCCGGGCCGGGGCTAGTCTGGCTCGGGCTGGTCGCGGCCAACGTCATCGCTTCCATCATCCTCGCGATGCGCTCCGCCGAACGTCCTCAAAACCGCCCCAGCGAGTAGTCGCCATGCGCTTCCTCGTCCTCGCCCACCTGCCCGCTCTCGGACTGCTCGTCTTCGGCCACGCCGGCCTCGCCTTCGTCGCGCTCTTCCTCGGGCACGGCTTCCTCCTCGCCGGAACCCTCGTCCCCGGCGCGCGGCTCTTCGGTCCGGTGCGCACGCGCCTCCGGACCGCCGAGCCCGTGGTCTGGCTCACTTTCGATGACGGCCCCGACCCGGCCACCACCCTCCCCACCCTCGAACTCCTGCGGGCTCACGACGCCCGCGCTACCTTCTTCCTCATCGGCGAGCGCGCCCGCCGCCACCCCGAACTGGTCGATGCCATGCGCGCGGCCGGCCACGAGGTGGCCAATCACACCCAGACCCATCCCGCCACCACCTTCTGGTGCCTTCCCGCCGGCACCCTCCGCGAGGAGATCACCGGGTGCCAAGAAACGCTCGCCTCCCTCACCGGCCAGCGCCCGACCCGGTTTCGCGCTCCGGCTGGAATGCACAACCCGCTCCTATTTAGAGTTTTGAGAACGCTCGACCTCACCCTCGAAGGATGGTCCCACCGCGGATTCGATGGCACCTCCACCGACGCCGTCCGGATCTCTACCCGACTGGAACGGAACCTCGCGCCCGGTGCCATCCTCCTCCTCCACGAAGGGCGTCCCACCACCCTGGCCTGCACGGAGCACCTTCTCACCACCCTCGCCGCCCGCTCGCTTCGCTGCGTCGTCCCCCCTCCTTCAGGATCTCCACCCGCCGGACAGCGCGCCGCCTCGGAGGAGTTCGCGTAGCAATAATTTCGTTCGACGGCCGGGATGCACGCCCCTACGTTCCACACGTCTTGATATTTAGGAAGTCCAAAGCAGCATCTCGCTGCCACTTCCCCCGCCACTCCCGACTAATTGCGGGCGTGGCAGGCTCCCTGCTCGCTCCACACCAACCACGGCAGCGCCTTTCCCTGCTGTCGCACTACCATCACGAAACCGCACACTCGCCCCGATGAACCAATTCAGCCCGCTCGAAGACGCCTCCCCGATCGCCGATACCCCACGTCTCAGCCGATCACGCGCGGCGAAAAAAACAAAAACCCCCACCGCCCTGAGCAAGGCTCCCCGCAAGAGCGCTGCCACGAACCCCCAACCCGCCCCCGCTCGCCCGGTCCCGAACACGAAAGGGAAGAAGCATTTCGTCCTCGACACCAACGTCCTGCTGCACAACCCGTCGTCCATCGGTCGCTTCGGGGACAACCACGTCTGCATCCCGGTCGATGTGCTTTCCGAGCTGGACCGCTTCAAGAACGAACAATCCGACCGCGGTGCCAACGCGCGCGCCGTGCACCGGGCACTCTCCGCCGCTTTCGCCGATGGTGACAGCGTCACCGACGGCGTCCCGACCGAGGGGGGCGGAACCTTGCGGCTCGCCCTCTTCGACATGCCCACCGGCAGTCGCAAGCCCACTTGGGTCACCCGTTTCCGGCGGATTCTTCCCGATTCTGCGCCGGTGGATCACCGGATCATCGCCACCGCCCTCCGCCTGCAGGGCGAGGTGCCCGACCCGGTCGTCCTCGTCACCAAGGACATCAATATGCAGCTCAAGGCCAAAGCCGTCGGCCTCGTCTGCGAAGACTACCTCAACGACAAAGTCGAAGCCGCCGACGTCTCCACCTACGACCTCCGCAAGGTCGCCGTGGAGGCGCACGAGCTCCAGCGCTTCGGGAGTTCCGGCGAGCTCGCCCTGACCATCGACCGCGTCGACTCGCTCCACCTCAACGAGTACATCATCCTCAACACCGACGACAACAAGGCGCTTCCCGCCCGCTTCGGACCGGACGGTATCCTCCGGCGGCTCACCGGCCCGAAGTCGCTCAGCATCCCAGGGGGCACCGGCATCAGCCCGATCAATATCGGGCAACAGTGCCTCCTCGACGCGCTCCTCGACCCGTCGATCAGCCTCGTCACCTGCTACGGCCACGCCGGCACCGGCAAGACCCTCCTCGCCGTGGCCGCCGGGCTGCACAGCGTCTTTTCCGGAGCCCACCGCGGGCTCACCATCAGCCGCCCGGTGGTCGCCATGGGCGACACCCTCGGCTTCCTGCCCGGCACCCTCGACGACAAGATGCGCCCCTGGCTCCAGCCCATCTACGACGCGCTCGAGTTCCTCATGCCGCCCGCCCTCGTGAGCCAGGGCGCGAAGAAGCGCGGTCAGAAACCGAAGTCCGCCGAGATGTTCGCCCCGCCATCCCCGCCCTCCGTGCACAAGCCCTACGAGACGCTCATCGAGAAGGGCATCGTCGAGGTGGAGGCGCTCTGCTACATCCGCGGCCGCTCGATCCCCCAGCGCTACTTCATCCTCGACGAGGCCCAGCAGCTCACCCCGCTCGAGGCCAAGACCGTCGTCACCCGTATGTCGAAAAACAGCAAGCTCATCCTCGTGGGCGACCCCGCCCAGATCGACAACCCCTACGTCGACTCCCGCTCCAACGGGCTAGTCTACACCCGCGACCGACTCAAGGCGCAGCCGGTCAGCGCCCACGTCTCACTCAGCAAGGGCGAGCGTTCCTCCCTGGCGGAACTCGGGGCGACCCTCATGTGAACATCCGCGTCCAGGCCATCGGCAAACCCGCCCTCGCCTACGCGCGCGACGGGATCGCCGAGTACCGCAAGCGTCTCGGGCGCCATACGCGGATCTCCATCGACGCCCTCCGTGACGAGTCGAAGTTCGACGCCCCGGCCGCGGGGCTCCACCGCGTCATCCTCGACGAACGCGGCGTGCTGCTCGATACCGCCGCCTTCACCGGAAAGATCACGGCGTGGGAAGCCAACCCCGCGATCAAGACGCTCGTCTTCCAGATCGGGGGCTCGGACGGGCACTCGCAGCCCCACCGCGATTCCGCCGACTTCCTTCTCGCGCTCACCCCCCTGACATTGCAACACGAACTCGCCCTCGTGGTCTTGTTAGAACAAATCTACCGCGCCTACATGATCAAGGCGGGCGCCCCCTACCACCGGTAGCGTAGCCACCACCGGGATCCCGCGCCGCATATCCAGGGGGGGACTGGCGCGTCCTTCGCAGGATTCCCCTCCCCCCGGCACCGGGCTCAAATCTTCCCCCAAAGCGACTTCAGATCGGGGTCTCCTTTCGCCACCCCTTTCAGCCGCCCGTCCATCATGATCGATTTCCTGAGGTAGGCTTCCGCGTTCTCGGGTTCGCCGAGCGCCGCCTTGTAGCAGGCGAGATTATAGAAAAAAATCGGCTCTTGGCGCAGCGACGCCGGCCCGCCCAAAAGCGTCTTTTGCGCGTCGTCGGTCTGGCCGAGCTCGTGGAGACAGTAGGCCAGGTGGATGAAACCGGTCGCCACGTGCGGACGCAGCTCGCAGAGCCGCCCGGCCATCTCGACACCGTCTTCCCAGCGCTCCTCGCGGAGGAGTAACAGGAGCCGCAGGTGCACACCCGGCTCGGTGTTCCGCAGCGCTTCCGGCACCTCCTCCAGCTCGGCCCAGGCATCGTCCAGCATCCCGAGCTCCATGAAACCCACCGCCGCACGGATCCGGAAATCCGCGTGGGCGCATTCTTCGTTGTCTGGGGTGGCCATGCCTTGTCGGAGACGAGCGGTCGCTGCCTGCACGGTAATCCTTTGCAAAATTCACGCCACCTGCAATCCTTCGCGCCATGCCATCCGCTTTCGTCCTCGGTGCCGGGCTGGGCACACGCCTGCGCCCGCTCACCGAGCACCTTCCCAAACCGCTCGTCCCCGTGGCCAACCGCCCGCTCATCACCTACGCCTTCGACCACCTGTTGCTCAGCGGCACCGACGCCTTCATCGTCAACACCCACCACTGCCCGGAAACCTACGGCGATGCGTTTCCCGACGGCAGCTACCGTGGGGTTCCCCTCACCTTTCGCCACGAGCCCGTCCTCCTCGAAACCGGTGGCGGCATCGCCAATGTCGCCGACCACCTCCGCGGCCGCGGCTCGTTCTGGGTCTACAACGGCGACATCCTCACCGACCTCCCGCTCGCCCCCGCCCTCGCCGCCCACGGCGCAAACCCCGACCACGAAGTCACCCTCGTCCTCCGCTCGTCCGGCCCCGGCCGGCACATCGCCTTCGACCCCGACAGCGGTCGGGTCACCGATATCCGGGATATGCTCGCGACCGGGCATCCGTGCCGCTACCAGTTCACCGGGATCTACCTCGTCCGCGAGTGCTTTCTCGATCGCCTTCCCGACCCGCCCGAGAAAGTGAGCGTCATCCCGCATTTTCTCGACCTGGCCAAGGCCGCCCGCCTCGGCGGCGTCGTCGTCGACGCCGGGCACTGGCGCGACCTCGGTGACCCGGAGGCCTACCGGGAAGCCCACCGCGCCCTCGTCCCCACCCCGCTCGTCGATCCGGCGGCCCGCGTCGCCGCCGGCGTGCGCCTGGAGGGGTCGACCGCGGTCGGTGCGGGTGCTACCGTCGGTCGGGGCGCGCGGCTCACCGACACCATCGTGTGGCCCGGGGCGGTCGTCGCGCCCGGTGCCCATCTCAGCAACCAGATCGTCCAAACCTGACCCATGAACCTCGGCGGCCCAGAACTCCTCATTATCGCCCTCCTTTTGCTCATCCCGCTCGGGGTGGGGCTGGTCGTGCTCGTGACCCTCTTCTTCGTGAGCCGGGGCCGCCGTGCCGCCGAGGCGGACTCCCCCGCAGCCCGCCTCGCCGCCCTCCAACAGGCGCGCGACCAAGACCTCATCACCGACGAGGAATACCAGCGGAAAC
>CAZKYJ010000458.1:0-2334 GCA_964556355.1 uncultured Verrucomicrobiales bacterium
GGACGTGCTCGCCAAGTGCTACGGCGGTGACGTGTCCCGCAAGCGCAAGCTGCTGGAGAAGCAGAAGGAGGGGAAGAAGAAGATGAAGGCCATCGGGAAGGTGAACATCCCACAGGAAGCCTTCATCGCCGTGCTGAAGAACGACTGATCCGGCGCACCGATCAATCGACGCGCCCGATTCCCGGTCCGAAGGGGGCTCGTCTCCCCCGACGACGCTGGCCACCCGACGAAGGCACCCCGCCGGGCCTCACTTCACCAGCCGGATGGTCAGCTGGTAGCGGTAGAGGATGCCGTCGGCGGACTTGATCGAGGCGATGATGCCCAAGACGAAGGCGGCGATTCCGATGGCGAAAAGGAGAAACATAGGGAGCACCAAAAAGAAGGTGATCACACATGCGGTCGCGTAGATAAATACCGAAATGTGGAAATTGAGAGCTTCCTTCGCATGCTCGGTGATCTGGGCATTCTCGTCTTTTTTCACCAGGTAGATCACCAGCGGGACGATCAATCCAATCCCGAGTAGAATCGAGGCGTGGCAGGCGATGATCCAGAGTTTGTCGTCGCTGCTCGGGCGGTTGGCCGGGGTCGGGTTCGCTTCGGGCGAGGGGGTCGGGGCGGGTGGTGGCGTTTCCATAATAGTGGTAAGGATACATCGGGGTGGCGGCCACTTTTTCACCGCGAGATCGGGAAGGCGGGAGTTGCCCGCGGGCGATCCCGGACGAACCTAGCGCGTGAAACCGCAAATCTACGAGTTGCTCCGCCGGCTGGGTTCCTGTGTGATTGCTTGGCTACTGGCCGGCTGTCTCCCCGACGGGCTCACCAGCGGAATCGGCGTGGAGAAGGGCCCCGACCCTGCTGTCGAACCCCCGCCGGTGGAGGAGGAACTGCCGCCGCTGGAGACGGATCCCGCCTACGTCCCCGACCCGTCGATCCCGGAACTCACCATCGACAAGACCGCGCAGGTGGCCATCCTCGGCTACCACGATTTCGCCGAAAAGAAGTCCTCGAACGAGATGGTCATCAGCACGAGCGACTTCCGTGAGCAGATGGGGGCACTGCACGATTCCGGCATCGCCGTGATCAGCATGGACGACTTCCTCGCCTGGCGGAGGGGGGAGAAAGACATTCCCGATCCCAGCGTGCTTATCACCATCGACGACGGGTGGAAAACCACCCACACGCTCGCCCTCCCGGTGCTCAAGGAGTTCGGGTTCCCATTCACCGTCTTTCTCTACGCCCGCTACGTCAACGGCGGCGGGCGCGCCCTCACCACCGACGAGATCAACGATCTGATCGCCAACGGCGCCTCGATCGGATCGCACAGCTGGACGCACCCCACGCCCGGCCGGGTACGTGCCGCAGCCAAGGAGAGCCCGGAAAAATACGATGCGTTCCTCCTGCGGGAGCTCGAGGAATCGAAGCACTTCCTCGAGGACAAATTCGGGGTTCCCGTGAAGACGTTCGCCTACCCGGGTGGCATTTTCACCGACCGGATGATCGAGCTCAACGCCGCCTCCGTCGGCTACGAGGCACTTTTCACCTGCAACCCCGCCCGGGTCGATTGGGACGCCGACCTCGCGACTCTCAACCGGTTCATTATCCACTCGACCGACGATTCCACCTTCCGCCGTGCCACCACCTTTCCCGGTCGGGCGGGGAGTGCGCTCGACTCGAACGCCTTTGCGACCGAGGACGGGGAAGAGGCTCCCTCCATCCCGCTGACCCCTCCAAACAACGCAGTCATCGGCGAGCGACTCCCGCTCATCTCGGCCGATCTCTCCGGCGTCGAGGGGATCGATCCGGCCTCCCTCGCGATGAACGTGAGCGGCTTCGGCGACGTGACGCCGAGCTTCGACGACGCGAGCGGCCTGGTCAGCTACACCCCGCGCCAGCGCCTCCGCGCCAAAGACACCGCGGTCACGCTGAGTTTCCAGCGCGCGGGCCAGAGCAAGCCGGAAACCCTCATCTGGAGCTTCGAGGTAGATCCGCTGGCCGCCTACACCAGCGTCGTCGAGTGAATCCGCCGGGCGGGATACCCGCGCCCTAGGGGACCGGCGGAGGCAGGTGACCTGCGACCAGCTCCGGCGGGAGCGCGATCGTCGCTCCGGGCGATCGGGGAATGGTGATCCGGGTATAGCGAAACCAGAAGACCTGGCGCACTCCATCCGCCGCCCAGCGCCGAAAGGAGCGCGCAGACCCCCAGCCAGATGCCGGCAAAGGACGCGATCGTTCCGAGCGCGATGCCCGTGGCGAGAAGGACGGTGCCCACGGGGCTATCGGTCGAGGGTGATCACGCACTCCAGGTGGCGCGTCTGGGGGAATAGGTCAAACGGT
>CAZKYJ010000458.1:2344-4879 GCA_964556355.1 uncultured Verrucomicrobiales bacterium
GGATCGACTCGACCTTGTAGCCAGCATCATGGAACGCGGCCAGGTCCCTCATCTGCGTGGCCGGGTTGCAGGAGACGTAGACCACCCGCGCGGGCCGGAAGGCGAAGAGCTGCCCAAGGAACTCCGCGTCACAACCTTTCCGCGGCGGGTCGATGATGACGCTCGTCTCGCCGGCCGGAAAGGTGAGCCCCTCGAAGATCGCGTCGGCGGAGGCCGCTTGGAAGGTGGCGTTCTCGATCCCGTTCGCCCTGGCGTTGTGCCGTGCCCAGTCCGCCGACGACTCGCTGATCTCCACCCCCGCCACCGCCGCGAACTTGGCGGCGGCGGTCAGGGCGAAGAGCCCGCTTCCGCAATAGGCATCCACCAGGAAGCGGTGGCCGGTCGCCGCCGCCTTGTCCGCCACCAGCCCGGTAAACGCCGGGAGGATCGACGGGTTGTTCTGAAAAAAGTCCCGCGCCAGAAACTGGAACGTCAGCCCGCCGACCACCTCGGTGGTGACCTCGTTGGGGTCGGTCTGGACGCTCCCGCCAGCCGAGTCGCGCAGGAGGAGCGTCGCGCCTTTCTTGTAGGAGCGGATGTTCTCGAAGACCGATCTTCGGACGGCGGGAAGGGTCGCGTTGATCGTCTCCGAGGCGATCGGGCACTGGGGAACATCGACCACGCGCTGCCGCACGCCGTGGCGGAGGAACCCGATGGCCGGTGGGTCTTTTTTCAGGTCGCGATCTTTCCTTGGTTTCTGAAAGTGCGGGGTGATCTTCGAGCGGTAGCCGTAGGTCAGCGGCGAGGCCACGACCGGCGCCACCTCGGGGATGGACGCTTGCGGCAGCTTGGCCATCCGCACGATCAGGTCGGCGAGTTGCCCCCGCTTGATCTCCAGCTGGTCGCCGTAGGCGATGTGTTGGTACTGGCATCCCCCGCAGGTGCCGAAGAGCGGGCAGCGCGGCTCGATTCGCCCTGGCGACGGCTCGATCACCTCGACGAGATCCGCCTCGCTGTGCCCCTTGTGGTTCCGGTAGATCCGCGCCCGCACCGTTTCGCCCGGCACCGTGAAAGGCACGAAGACCACCCAGAGCCCGTCGCCGCCCGGAGCCGGGATCCTTGCCACCCCCTGGCCGAGGTTGGTCAGAGATTCGATGGTGAGCGTGAGTTCCGTGTGGTAGTCGAACATGGCGAGCCCGGAGGGTGGAACCGATCCCCGGATTTGCAACGCGCGCGGTGCGCCGGCGTGCTCCGAACCTGCCCGGTGGCGGACACGAGCCCGGGCGTGGTGGGAGGGTTGGTGTCCCGTGGGACGCATCGCATTCTCTCCCCCCCGAACTCCCGCGGTCGCTACCCGCCGCGCCGACCTCGCCTGTCCGGCTCGAGCACCGCCTCTACCGCCTCGGCCGGGAGGGTGGTCGTTTCCAGCCACTCCAGTGCGGTGGCGGCATCCCGTCGATACCAGTTGCGCGCGACCCGCGTCAGCGTGCGGACGCGGAGATCTTCTTGGCCGATGGTTTCCGCCCAGACCACGGCCGAGATCGGATCGTTCTCCGAGAGCTCTTCGGCGAAACCGTTGACCGCCGAGTCCCTCGCGGGCGACTTGGGCATTTTGGCAAGATATTCGCTGGCCGCCATGGCATCGCGCTCGACCCACTCGTCGAAGGCCGACTCCATGCCCTCGTTCTGCGGCGCGCCGGCGGGAATCGACTCCAACCAGGCCACGGCCGATGCCGGGTCGCGCTCCGCCCACTCGTCACCGATCTCCTCGATGACCCGCACCCCGTAGTCGGCGCTGGCAAACTGCGCGGCCCAAGCCGCAGCGGCCTCGGGATCCTCGTTGACGTAGCGCCCGGCGACCCGGTCGAGGGCCGCGCCTTTCAGTGGCCCATCGCGCAGGGCCGTCGCCCACGAAGCCGCCTCCAGGTGACCGGAGGAGCGGAGCATCTCTTCCGTTACGCTCTCCATGTATCCGCTGGCGCGGGTGTCGCCGTCCGCGGCGAAGCGGTAGACCTGATCCACGGCCATCCCGATGTCGTGATCGGCCAGTCCCCCGACCAGGTTCGCGCGGAGGTTGGCCAGGCCTTCGATCTCGCCTTTGGCTTCGAGCCATGCCAGCGCCGCCGCGGGATCGGCGCTCGCCCAGCCCATGAGCGACTGCCCCATGGCGTAGTCTTTCATCCGGCCCTCCAGCGACTCGGCGTGCTCCATGGCGCCGACGCCGTCTTTGGCCGCCCAAGCGTAGGTGAACAGCCGCCACTCGTCTCTCCCGGCGCCGAGCTCGCGCATCGCGTCCCGGATGGCCAAGGCGTTTTCCGGCGTCAACGATTCCAGTAGCTTCGAGAAGGCGAGCGAGCGTTTGAGCTGATTCGGCTCTTTGAACGCTTCCAGCGCCAGGTCGTGGATCTGGCGTTCGGAGAGCGCAACTCCCGTCGCGGCGAAGGTCGGTGTGGCGCCCCTGCCGGTGATGTTGGAGCCCTTGCCGTCACGCGCCACGCTCCGATCCGCCAGTTCGTCGATCGGCTGCACCCGGGCGGGAGTGATGGTGCTCGTCCC
>CAZKYJ010000459.1:0-4526 GCA_964556355.1 uncultured Verrucomicrobiales bacterium
GCAATGGCACCGGCGGCGGGGGCAGCATGGAGGCGGGACTGACGGTCGACCGTTTCGAGGTCGGTGCCGTGATCGTCGATATCAACGTCCGACGTGGGCTCTGGAGGGTGCGGGATCGCTCGGATTTTGCCCCCCTCACCGGCGGAAGCGTCCGCTCGATGCCCCGCGGCGAATACCTCATCGATTTTGAACCGGTCGCCGGCTTTGCCACGCCGGAGCCACGCCTCATTGAGGTTGTGGCTGGACAAACCACACGAATCGCCGGGAACTACACACTGACCATCGGCTCTTGGGCGGAACAGTTCGGGCTTACCAACGCCCCCGCGCTGAGCGACAACGACCGGGACGGCGAATCCCTCCTGGTTGAGTTTGGGTTCAATCTGAATCCCACCCGATCCGACACCCACACGCTGACTGGCGGCAACGGCACCAGCGGGTTGCCAACGATCCGCCTAGAGGGCAAACCAACCGCTGACCGGCTAACCATCGAGTTTCTCCGCAGGACGGCCGACTCTGCTCCCACGCTGACCTATGAAGTTCAGTTCGGCTCGGAACTGGACGGCTGGGAGACGGCCGTCCTTGGCAGCCAAACGGTCAGCGTCGTCGCGGTCGATGAGAACTGGCAGCGGGTGGTGGTCGAAGACCCCGTGGCACCATCCTCCGGAGCCGCGCGCTTCGGGCGTGTTCGGCTGACGCTGCAGCCCTAGGCCGCGGGGCGAGAATTTCCTCGCCTGGCCGCAACTTCATTGGGCGTCCCCGGTTTACTTCCCCCGTGGAACTGACTATGCATGGGGCGACCGCGCTGGGACTCGCGGCCATGGACGCCCCCCGAACGGATTTGAAGAAACGCGCTGCCGAGAATGCCGACGAAAATGGCGACGCCTCCGACATCGAGGACGTCCGCCTCATGCTCCGGGTGCGCGAGGGCGATGCCGAGGCGTTCGAGCAGCTGGTCGTCCGACACCAGTCGGCCGTCATCGGGACGGTGGCCAAGATGATGGGTGGCGTCGACGACGCGGCCGACCTCGCCCAACAGGTGTTCCTGCGCGTGTGGAAGTCTGCCGCGCGCTACGAGCGGCAGGCGAAATTCACCACCTGGCTTTTCACCATCACCCGGAACCTCGTCTTCAACGAGTGCCGCCGACGCTACCGCTCCGCCGAGGTCTCCATGGACGCGATCGAGGAAGCATCCGGTCGCATGACCGAGGACACCGCGCCCGAGCGACCGGACACCGCCGCCCTCCAAACCGAGCTCGAATCGGCGGTCGATGCCGCCATCGCCGCCCTCCCGGAGAAACAGCGGATGGCCGTGGTTCTGCGACGCTACGAGGAGCTGCCCTACGAGCAGATCGCCGAGATCCTCGAGCTCACCGTCCCCGCCGTGAAGAGCCTCCTCTTCCGTGCCCGCACCCAGCTCAAGGAGTCGCTCCAACAGTATCTCGACGCCTGAGCGCCCCCGCTTGCCCTCGGCCACGGCCCGGGTGTAAACTGCATCCATGCGCCACCGCCTCCGCATGCTGACCGCGCCGTTCGGTCTCGCCGCCGCCCTCTTGCTCCCCGCCAGCGCCGGAGCCGCGACGGCGATCGAGCAGAATCCGGTGTTTGTCGCCGCCCTCGTCGCGATGGGTGACGGGCTTCCCGCGGTGGCGGCCGCCAAGCTCTCGAATCTTTTCGCCGACGGGGACCTGGACACACCATCCAAGGTGATCGCGCGCCCACGGTTGGTCGAAGCCTACCTCCGATCGGGCGCCAGCGACAAAGCCCTGGCCGCCGCCGCGACCGATCCGGACGAGCCCGGCTCCCCGCGGCTGCAGTTCTGGAGGGCGCAAGCTTTGGCGACCGCCGGGCAGACCGAGGCAGCGGCGGCGCTCCTCGACACCCTCATGGCCAAGGCATCGTTGGACCGGTCGCTCGCCGCCGACGCCCGCATCGCCCAAGCGAGCCTGCTCGCCTCCCTCGGCCAGGGGGATCGGGCGCGCGAGACGCTCGAGCCGCTCATCGCAACGCCGCCCACCGATGACGCCACCATACGGGCGCGAATCCTCGCCGCCGAGATCGAGCTGGCCGACGGCGCCCCGGCCGGCGCCGCAGCGCTCCTCGCCCCGATCAAGGGGGCATCCGCCCAGTCGGCCTATCTCGCCGCCCGCGCCCACCTCGCGTCCGGGAGCCCGGAGCAGGCGCTCGCCGCGCTCCAGGCGGTGCCCCAGGAGAGCGCCCACGCGCCGAGAATCGCGCTCGTCCGCGCGACGGCCCTCGCGGCAACCGGCGAGAATGAGGCCGCCCGCCAGACGTTGCGAACCCTCATCGCCAGCCACCCCACATCCACGCTCCTCCCCATGGCCTTCGCCCAGCTGGACGATCTGGGCGACTTCAACTCGACCGCAACCGAACAACAGTTCGACAACTGGCGCACGTCCACGTCCGAGTCGCTCGCCACCCTCGCCACCTTCTACTGGGCGCTCGCCCAAGGGCGCACGGGCGATCGCGCGGTCGGGATTGCCGCCCTCGAGGAATTTGTCGCCACCCACGGCGATGACCCGCTCTCCCAGCGCGCCCGACTGATCGTCGGCCGGTGGTTGCAGGAAGACGGTCGCACGGACGCGGCGCTCGCCTACCTCGAGCCACTCGCCTCCGATCCGGAAACCGATCTCAGCATCCTGAGGGAAGTCGAGTTCCTCACCGCGACCGCCGCGTTTGGGAAAGGAGACTTCGTCACCGCCAACGCTATCTTCACCGCGCTCGCCGCCGAAGCCGCCCCCTGGGAGAACAGCGACGCCGTCCGGGAGGCCGCCTCCTTCAACGCCTCGGTGTCCACCCTCAAGGCGACCGATGCCACCAATGCCACCGACCCGCCAACCCCGCCACTACCGGCCGCCGACCGGAGCCTCGAGCTCGAGCGCGGCCTTCATGCCGCCGGGCGTGGGGATCCCGCGGCAGCGACCCTGCTCGGGGAATTCGTGGCCACCCACCCCACGGGTGCGGACGCGTTCCGCGCCAACCTTGCCCTGGCCGAACTCGCGCTCCTGGCGTTCCCGGCGAAACCCAAATCGGCCCTCGAGCACCACGCGGCTGCAGCGGCGATCCTCGACGATCTCCCTCCCGCCCACGGGCTCAGCGGTCGGCCTGCCGAACAGCTGGACTATCTCGAAATCTGGATCGCCGAGGCGGAAAACGACGACGCGATGCTCGTCCGACGGTGTACGAAGTTTCTCGATCGCTGGACCGAATCGCCCCTCCGCGATCAGGTGCACATGAAACTGGGAGAAACCTACTACCGCAAGGCGAACTACCCGAGTGCCCGCATCCAGTTCGAGCTGCTCGACACCGAGTTTCCCGCCTCGCCCTATGCGGAGCCAGCCCTTTTCTTCGCGGGGAAGGCCGCCTCCCTGACCATGAGCCCCGACAGCCTCGACCCCGCGATCGCTCTCTGGGAACGCGTTGCCGAGAAAGAGGGACCCCTCCGGCTCTACGCCCGTGAGCAGCAGGCGCTCGCCCTGCACCGTCTCACCAAGCACGACGAGGCCGTGCAGATTTTCGAGAACATCCTCGCCGCCGACCCTCCGCCTGCCGAACCGCTCCGCCTTTCCGTCACCCTCGCCAGGGGGGAAGAGCTATTCGTCCTCGCCGCCGGCGATCCCGACAAGATCGACGACGCCATCGCCGCCTTCGAGGCGGTCATCAATGATCCCACGATCTCCAGCGAGTGGAAGATGCAGGCGCTCTTCCGGAAGGGGAAAGCACTGGAGGCGGTCGGCGCCAAGGACGAGGCTCTCGCCGCCTACTACGATGTCATCGCCCAGATCGCCACCGACCGCTCGCTGGCCGCCGCCCCGCCCGCCGCGAATGCGTGGTTCTACCACTCCGGC
Source organism: uncultured Verrucomicrobiales bacterium (assembly GCA_964556355.1). Taxonomy (GTDB): domain Bacteria; phylum Verrucomicrobiota; class Verrucomicrobiia; order Verrucomicrobiales; family DEV007; genus CAZKYJ01. The sequence continues at coordinate 3,867 of CAZKYJ010000459.1, forward strand.
TTCGCCGCCATGCGCCTGCTGGAAGCCGCCGAAAACTGGCGGGGTGCCGTCAGCGTGGCGGAGCGCCTCGCCGATGCCGGCGGCCCCCGTGCCGACGAGGCCAAGGACCTGGCGGAACGGCTCCGTCTCCAGCACTTCATCTGGGAGTGACTTCGCCCCCGTCCGCCCGCGGACGAATTCGTGAATTGGTAGTTGGCAAGCCCGCCCGCCTTGCTTAACTCCCTCCCCACCAAAAGCACGCCCACCACCATGGCCCAAGACCACATCAAACTCTACATCCCAGGCCCGATCGAGGTCTCCGACGCCACGTTCGAGGCGATGGCGCACCCGATGATCGGCCACCGCAGCAAGGATTTCCAAGAACTCTACGCCGAGGTGCAGCCGGGTCTCCAGACCCTCTTCGGCACCAGCGGTCAGGTCTACATCAGCACGTCTTCCGCCTGGGGCGTCATGGAGGGCGCACTCCGCAACACCGTGCAGAAGAAGGTGCTCAACTGCTGCTCGGGAGCGTTCTCCGACAAGTGGTACGACGTCTCGTTGCGCTGCGGCAAGCTCCCGCTTGAGGCGGCGCACCTCGCCGGTGAGTGCCAGCTCGGCCTCCCACCGCTCCCGAAGCGCACTGCACCTCGGGCCGAGCTCTTCGGCGTCCGCGGCGAGCTT